>JAFZNF010000041.1 GCA_017553025.1 Clostridia bacterium
ATATACGCCCTCGCTATCACGACCTGAAACTTTTATGTCGCGTGCGTCATTCGCGCCGCAACAAAGGATAACTGCATCATACTCATCAAGGATTTCCTTTGCAGAAACCGTATTTCCGATATCGGCATTTACCTTAAATTCAATGCCTTCCTCGCGCATTATGGCAAGTTTTCGCCCGATAACCGATTTATCAAGTTTCATATTCGGTATGCCGTACATCAAAAGTCCGCCTATCCGATCATTTTTCTCAAATACGGTAACCTGATGTCCGCGCTTATTTAGGCAATCGGCAGTTGCAAGTCCTGACGGGCCTGAGCCGATTACGGCAACCTTTTTGCCGCTCCTTACCTTTGGCGGATTTGGTGCGATAAGACCTTTTTCATACGCCGTTTCGATTATATAAAGCTCGTTATCGTGGCAGGTTACGCTCTTGCCGTCCCTACCGTTTACACACGCCGCCTCACAAAGTGCAGGGCAAACTCTGCCCGTAAATTCAGGGAAATTGTTTGTTTTTAAAAGCCTTGCAAGCGCATCTTCAATATTATCTTTATAAACAGCGTCATTCCATTCGGGGATAAGGTTATTTAAAGGACAACCCGTCATCATTCCGCCCAGCATCATACCCGACTGGCAAAAAGGAACACCGCAATTCATACACCTTGCCGCCTGCTCTTTGCGTTTTTCATCGCTTAAAGGGATATAAAATTCATCAAAATTTTTTATGCGGAGAAGCGGATCAATACGCTTTTTTTCGTTCCGCTCATATTCTAAAAAGCCTGTAATTTTTCACATTTTATATCACCCCTTTGTAACGGCATAAAATGACTCGATTTCAGCGTCTTCATCTGCCATACCTTTTGCCTTATTTTTAGAAATTTCAGTCAGGATTTTTTTATAATCGTACGGCACAACCACCTTAAAACTTCCTGATTCTTTCTCGAAATTATCAAGGATTTCTTTTGCTTTTTTAGATTGTGTTGCCTCATAATGCTCTGAAAGTAACGCCTTTATCTGTTCTTTATCGCTATCCTCGACCACTTCATCAACCGCAACCAAAGCCTTATTTATATTTTTGTATAAGTTGTGTTTCGGATCGTAAACATAAGCGATACCGCCGCTCATACCTGCGGCAAAGTTTTTTCCCGTTTTGCCGAGAATGAGAGCTTTTCCGCCCGTCATATATTCAAGACCGTGGTCGCCGACGCCCTCGCAAACGGCAACAGCGCCCGAATTCCTGACGCAGAAACGTTCGCCGCATGCGCCGTTTATGAACGCCTTGCCGCTTGTTGCACCGTATAGTGCAACATTTCCGATAATGATAGTTTCATCAGCCTTAAAAGTGCTCTCCTTTGGCGGATAAACTATCAGTTTCCCGCCCGATAAACCTTTGCCGAAATAGTCATTGGCATCACCGCAAAGTTTGATTGTAAGACCTTTCGGTATGAATGCACCAAAGGACTGACCTCCTCCGCCTGTGCAGCTTACACAGAAGGTGTCATCAGACAGAGTATTTTTGAAATTCTTTGTGATTTCCGAGCCTAAAATCGTGCCAACCGCCCTATCGGTACTCGTAACCGTCAAATCAGTTTCCGCTTTTTCGCCCGTTTTTAGAGCTTTTTCAAACTTCTTCAAAAGTATCTTTTCATCAACGGTATTTTGCAGTTTGAAGTCAAAAATATCGGCTTTGGGGAACCCTCTACCTGCTTTCTCCATACGACCATAGTAGTAATACAAATTTTCCGGTATGCAATTGTAGCGGTCTCCATCAAGGCTACGGACAGTTTTGCAATTATCCGGATTTTCCAAGTACACTTCTGCAACTATCTTGTTGAGACGTTCATTGCTGGGGTTGAATTGTTTTCTTCTCACAGAAATGGTGTATCCATCACCCGTGTCAATCGGAATGAGTTCTCTTTCATATCCAAAACCTTGAAAATCTTTGGATATGACACGATTCTTGTTGCCAACCCAAATATCACGGGAACGAAGTCGACCGAAAATCTCGCCTTAAATGGGTTTAATACAAGTGATACCAAGCTCCTGCTGGGTG
>JAFZNF010000006.1 GCA_017553025.1 Clostridia bacterium
ATAGGCAAAACAGCTGATAAAATTGAGGCATCTATAAAAAACTATAAAAATGACATAAAGATTATAAAATGCACAAGCTATGACGAGGTCGTAAAAACAGCGCACAGCGAGGCAAAAGACGGCGATGTTGTTATACTGTCGCCTGCGTCCACAAGCTTTGATATGTTTTCCAATTTTGAGGAAAGGGGAAATCTTTTCAAAAAACTTGTAAACGCGCTTTAAGGAGAAGAGAATGAAAGATTTAATCAAAAAACTGAGCAATATGCACGCAGTTTCAGGCTTTGAGTACCGAATAAACAATGAAATTAAGGAAATGCTTTCGCCATTTTGCGACGAAGTCAAAATTGATGCGCTCGGAAACGTAATAGGAGCCAAATACTGCGGACGCAAAAATGCCAAAAAACTGCTTTTGGAGGCGCATGTTGACGAAATCGGCTTAATGGTAAAAAATATTGATGAAAACGGATTTTTAACCTTTACAAATGTCGGAGGCGTTGACGCAAGAATACTTCCGTCAATGGAGGTAATAATCCACGCAAAAAGAGATTTAAAGGGCGTAATAGGCGCAAAACCTCCGCATATTATGTCTGACGGCGAAAGCGAGAAAGCCGTGAAGATTGAGAATATGGCGATTGATACGGGACTGCCTGCCGACGAGGTAAAAAAACTTGTATCGGTGGGTGATTCAGTAACCTTCAGCACTTGCGCAAAAGAGCTTGCAGACGGTCAGCTGACGGGAAAATCGCTTGATGACAGAGCAAGTACAGCCTGTTTAATAGAAACAATGAAAAATCTCGTTAACAAAAAGCTTTTTGTTGATGTTTATGCAGTTTTGGCGGTGCAGGAGGAGGTTGGCGGATTTGGCTCAATGACCTCAGCATTTTCGGTAAATCCCGATTTAGCGGTTGCAGTAGATGTGTGTCACGGCGTGACACCTGATAATTCATATTGTGCATATGCGGTTGGAGACGGTGCGGTTATCACTTGCGGACCGAATATTCACCCTGAAATTTTCAAAAGATTTAAGGATTTGGCGGAGCAAAACGGGATAAAATACCAGATTGATGTTGACGGCGGTAATACGGGAACAGACGCGTGGCAGATGCAGGTAGTAAGAGAAGGCATACCTACAGGACTTTTGTCAATTCCGCTGAAATATATGCATACGCTTGTAGAAACGATTGCCGTATCGGACGCAGAAGCGGTTATGAATTTGCTTACGGATTTTGCGTCAAGCCTTTCGGGAGGGGAGGAATGGCTGTGTTATTAAAGGAACTTGCAAACCTTTCGGGTGTCAGCGGAAATGAAGACGAAGTACGAAAGTTTATTATTTCTCAAATATCTCCTTATTGCGATGAGATAAAAACCGATTCAATCGGTAATGTTATCGCGTTAAAAAAGGGCAGAGCCGATAAAAAAATTATGCTCTGCGCCCATATGGACGAGGTAGGATTTATCATAAGCGGTATAACCGATAAAGGCTTTTTAAAATTCAAGACGGTGGGCGGTATTGATACGCGTACAATTTTGGCAAAACGCGTAAAAATCGGTAAAAATGCAGTTTTGGGCGTAATCGGAATGAAAGCGGTGCATCTTTTAAAAAAATCAGAACGCGACAGTGTGCCTGAAATCCGCGACCTTTTCATTGATATCGGCGCAAAGGATAAGGAAAGCGCTGAAAAACTTGTAAATTTAGGCGATTATGCGGTATTTGAAACGGAATATGAGGAGCTTGGCGAAAATATTGTAAAGGCTAAAGCGGTTGATGACAGAGCGGGCTGTGCCGTTTTAATGGAGCTTATAAAAAAACAGCTAAAGTATGACACCTATTTCTGCTTTACTGCGCAGGAGGAAGTGGGACTTAGAGGAGCAAGGCTTTCGGCATACAGAATAAAGCCTGATATTGCGCTTGTAGTAGAGGCAACAACATCAAGCGATGTTTACGGCTTTGAGCCGTATGAAAGCGTAGCGAAAGTGGGCAGCGGAGCGGCGGTTACCTTTGCGGACAGAACCACAATAGTCGGGAATGATTTGCGTAAAAAACTCTTTGAAATGGCAAAAGAGGAAAAAATTCCTGTTCAGTATAAATGCGGTACATCGGGAGGAAATGATGCAGGACGTATTCACCTTGCAGGTGACGGCATAAAAACTGCGGTAATATCGCTTCCGACGAGGTATATTCACTCTTCTGCGTCGGTTGCGTCTCTTGGCGATTTGGGGGCTGTAAAAAAACTTGCAGAGTTATTTTTGGAAAGGATTGACGAGGTACTTTAAATGGAGCTTTTGAAAAAATTATCACTTTTCTGTGCGCCGTCGGGCAGGGAAGAAAGTGTAGCGGAGTTTATCAAAAACGAAATAAAGGATTATGCGGACAGCGTATATACTGATAATTTAGGCAATTTAATTGTCCATAAAAAAGGGGCGGGCAAAAAAATAATGTTTGCATCGCATATGGACGAAATCGGAATAGTTGTGACATATATAGACGATAACGGCTATTTGAGATTTTCCGATGTAGGCGGACTGTATACAAAATACCTTTCAGGAAGACGCGTAGTTTTTGAAAACGGTATAGAGGGCGTAATATATACGGAGCCGAAGAATGATAAAAACAGTCTTTTAAAGATGTATATTGATATCGGCGCAAAAACGCGCGAAGATGCTGAAAAATCGGTAAATGTAGGGGATATGGCGGTGTTTTGCGGAAATTTTAACGAGCAAAACGGTGTAATACTCGGAAAAGCGCTTGATAACAGAGCGGGGTGTTTTGCGCTTATTGAGGCAATAAAGCGGATAAAATCGGAAAATGACCTGTATTTTGTATTTACTGTGCAGGAGGAGGTAGGCTTGCGCGGTGCGAGGACGGCGGCGTATAGGGTAAATCCTGATATTGCAATCTCAGTTGATGTTACCGACACGGGCGATACGCCGAAATCTGACAGCGTTGCTGTAAAACTGGGCAAAGGCGCAGGAATAAAGGTTATGGACTATTCGGTAATCTGTGACAGGGACGTAAAAATGTCTTTGATAGAAATTGCAAAATCTAAAAACATACCGTATCAGCTCGAGGTAATGACAGAGGGCGGAACAGACGCAGGCGTTATGCACTTTGCGCGCGGAGGCGTCAAAACGGGCGGAATTTCAATCCCGACGCGGTATATCCACTCACCGTCCGAGATGATAGAAAAATCCGACTTAGACGCGGTAATAAAGCTTATATGCGCATTTGCGGAGGAAATAATACATTAAAAAATAAAGAATACTCTAAAACAGAGGTTTTAAGCCTCTGTTTTTTTGCAATTTTTAGACAGAGGGATAAGCACGAAAAAAAGACAGATTTCATATAATTCTTTGAGGTGATTTATATGTTCTTTTTAGCGGAAATTCTGCAAAAGATATTTTTGATGTTAGGATTTGTAAGCGGAAGTACTTTCCCGAAACCGCTTTCGGAAAAGGAGGAACAAAAGTACATAAAATTGCTTGAAGAGGGTGATGCAAATGCGAAAAATATACTTATTGAACATAATTTAAGATTAGTTGCGCATATTGCAAAAAAGTATGCAAGCGATAAAGAAAGTATGGACGATTTGATTTCGGTCGGAACAATCGGACTTATAAAGGGAATAAATACATTTGATTCGCAAAAAACCTCAAAGCTTACAACATATATTGCACGCTGCATAGAAAATGCGATACTAACGCAAGGGGAACAGAAGTAGTG
>JAFZNF010000042.1 GCA_017553025.1 Clostridia bacterium
CGCTCAATTTCGCGCATATTGTCGCCAAAAAGTTCGCATTGCTCTTTATATCTCTTATCGGCAATTTCCAAAAGTCTTTCACGAATGTCTGCTTTTGTTATTGTATCAATTTCGCTCTTTGCAACCGTAAACTCGCCGTTTGCCATAAGAATTTGATTTGCAAATTCTGTAAGCGCCTTGATATTCCAATTTTCAGGGATATCGGTAATACCGATAAAATCATCAAGTGCAGAGTCAATAGCAGCCTCCATCATATTCCTGATTGTACCCGAAATGTCCTCGCCGTCCAAAACCATCTGACGCTGTGCATAGATGATTTTTCTCTGTTCATTCATTACCTCATCATACTGCAAAACGTGTCTTCGTGCATCAAAATGACGGCTTTCCAGATTTTTCTGCGCATTTTCTATGGACTTAGAAAGTATTGATGCCTCAATCGGCTCATCTTCTGCAATTCCGAGCGAGGAAACCATATTTTTAACTCTGTCCGAGCCGAAAATACGCATCAGGTCGTCCTCTAAAGAGAGATAGAACTTTGATTTACCAGGGTCGCCCTGACGTCCTGCACGTCCCCTGAGCTGATTATCTATACGCCTTGACTCGTGACGCTCTGTACCTATTATAAATAATCCGCCTGCCGCTTTAACTTCTTCCTGCTCGTCCGCAAGTTCCGCCTTAAATTTATCGTTAAGCTCATTAAACTTTGCTCTCGCTTCCAAAATTTCAGCATCGTCTGTTTCTGCGTGACCCGTCGCCTCTGTCATAAGCATCTCGATTTTTTCGTCGGTCATATCCTCATTATCGGCCTTTTTTGCTATAAGCTGTTTTAAAAGCTCGTGCTTTGCCATATACTCAGCATTTCCGCCAAGGATAATGTCGGTGCCTCGACCTGCCATATTTGTGGCGATTGTAACCGCTCCCTTTTTACCTGCCTGTGCGACAATTTCAGCCTCTTTTGCGTGATATTTTGCATTCAATACCTCGTGTTTTATCCCCTCGCGCTTTAAAAGAGCTGATAAAACCTCCGACTTATCAACATTTGTCGTACCTACCAAGACAGGCTGTCCCTTTTCGTTACATTCCTTTATTTTGCGTATTACCGCCATATATTTACCCTTTTCGGTACGGTAAACGCTGTCGTGTTCATCAATTCTTGCAATCGGTTTATTTGTAGGCACTTCAACGCAGTCAAGCCTGTAAATCTGCTGAAATTCCTCCTCCTCTGTCAGTGCTGTACCCGTCATACCCGAGAGCTTTTTATAAAGGCGGAAATAGTTCTGGAAAGTGATTGTCGCAAGCGTCTTTGACTCATTTTCTACATTAACGCCCTCTTTTGCCTCAATCGCCTGATGAAGTCCGTCAGAGTAACGCCTTCCGGGCATAATTCTTCCCGTAAACTCGTCAACTATCTGCACCTCTCCGTTTTGTACCACATACTGTCTGTCACGGTGCATAACACCGTTTGCGGAAAGCGCCTGATTTATATGATGCTGGATTTTCATATTATCGGGGTCGGCTAAATTTTCAATATTAAAATACCGCTCCGCCTTTTCTATTCCGCGCTTGGTGAGGGTAGCCGTCCTTGCTTTTTCATCTACTATATAGTCACAGTCTGCATCATCATCTAAAACCTTATCGTCCTCTTCTGTAACAACCATTTTTTTAAGGCTTTTTGCAAATCTGTCAGCGGCTTTATAGAGGTCATTTGCCGCCTCGCCCATACCTGATATGATTAAAGGCGTTCTCGCCTCGTCAATCAAAATGGAGTCCACTTCGTCTACTATGGCATAGTTATGCCCTCTTTGTACCTGCTGTTCCTTATATGTCACCATATTATCACGAAGATAATCAAATCCCATTTCATTATTAGTTCCGTAGGTAATATCGGCAGCATATGCCGCTTTTCTGGCATCATTATCAATGTCGTGAATAATAAGACCTACCGAAAGTCCCAAAAATTTATAAACTTTGCCCATCCACTCAGAGTCGCGCTTTGCAAGATAATCATTTACGGTAACTATATGTACACCGTTACCTGTAAGCGCGTTAAGATATGCGGGGAGTGTTGAAACGAGAGTTTTTCCTTCACCTGTTTTCATTTCGGCAATTCTTCCCTGATGCAGTATTATTCCGCCGATTACCTGAACATAAAAGTGTTTCATTCCAAGCACACGCCAGCTGGCCTCTCGCACAACCGCAAATGCCTCAGGAAGAAGACTGTCCAGATCCTCGCCTCCTGCTATACGTTTTTTGAATTCTTCGGTTTTTGCGGCAAGCTCCTTATCAGAAAGTGCCTGCATTTGCGGCTCAAGCTCCATAACCTTGTCCGCAATCGGTGTTACACGCTTTAGCTCTCTTTGCGAATAAGTACCGAAAATCTTATCAAAAAGTCCCATAATACACCTCGTCAATTGTTTATTTAAAGTACACATATTCCCATAATATACCTGTTTTACAGTATAACACAAATGCAAAGGAATTACTATACTTTTTTCAAAATTTGTGAAAAAGTTTAAAAGGACACGAAAGAAAAAATCTCCCGTGTCCCCTTTTTTCTTTTGGAAATATATATAATCAGCACAATATTGGCTGTAATTGTTTGCCCGACAGTGCCGCCTCTGCGCTTGGTATAATTTTTGTCATATCCGCAACAAGAGAATTCGGCTTTTTTATACAGTCATCCTGACCGAAAGGCACAAAATATATGTTTTTACTGTTCAGTAAAAAGCCTATGTTTTTTGCGGCATTTCCAAGTCCGTCATTTGTTGAAACAGCGATAAGCACAGGCTTTCCTCCGCGCAGATGCGCTTTTGCCGCCATAGTCACCGAGCTGTCAGCTATACCGTTTGCAAGCTTTGCAAGCGTATTTCCCGTACACGGTGCTATTATAAGTAAATCAAGATAGCTTTTAGGTCCTATCGGCTCCGCCTCTTTTACCGATTTTATTATAGGATTTCCGCAAATCATATTAAGGCGGCTAACAAAATCTGCCGCTTTCCCAAACCTTGTATCGGTAGAAAATGCCGTCTCGCTCATTATCGGGAAAATGTCCGCATCTGTTGCTGCGAGCTTTTCAGCCTCCTTTATAACTCTTGCAAAGGTACAAAACGAGCCGGTCATAGCAAAGCCGACGGTTTTGCCTTTTAATTCCACATTTTACACCTCCGTTTCCGAAAGAATGTTCATTATAGTTTCCTTTATTATTTTTCCGGAGGTTATGGGTGCGGTTTTTCCCGGGAGCGACAGAGCCCATATAACGTTTTTGCCAAGCCGTTTTGCGGCCTCAAAATCAACTCCGCCAGGTTTTGACGCAACATCTAATATCAAAGCGTCGCTTCTGATATTTTTAAGCACTGCCTCGCCCAAAACTTCGGCAGGTACTGTGTTTATAACCAAGTCAAATTTTGATACCTCTCCCTCTAAGTTTCCAGTATGTACCGCGTCTAAGCCTTTTTCTCTTATCCACGCAAAATCAGCACACTTTCTTGCAGAAACGCAAACCTTACTGCCCAAAGCTTTAAATTTATCAGCAATTACCTTTCCAACACGCCCATATCCAACGACTAATACACGGCTCTCGAAAAGTGTTATCGGCATTTCCGAAAGCGCTATCTCTATTACGCCCTCCGCCGTTGGGACTGCATTTTGAATTATCAGCTCCTCCCTTTCAAAATAATCTATATAAGCAATCCCACTGCTTTTTAAGGCATTTTCAGCATCTTTTGGCATTTTGCCGCCCAAAACAAGACAGGTTTTGTCTACCCTTTCAATCACATCGGAAAGCATTATTTTATGCTTTGCAAAAGGTGCGTTTATGGTTATTCCGTCAGCACTTACGGGAATGGGCAAAATCAAAATTTCCGCTTTTTTCATTTCGTCAAGAGGTGTTTCCTCCTCCGAAATTCCGATTGCCGAAACCTCAAAATTCTCCTCCTCCAGAAGTTTTTTTACTGTAACCTGACGCAGGTCGCCTCCCAGCACACATACAGACTTTCTCACTTTCCATACCCCCTTTTTACCATAATATGAGGGATAGCAGTTTTTGTTAAAGAAAAAAACCGCTTAGAGCGGCTTTTTTAAATCTTTAAAAAATTTTATTCCTAAAGGAATTGCACAAATTGATGTTATGCCGTCTGCAATCGGCTGTGAGTACTGCACTCCTGAAATACCGATATATCTGGGGAGTATGAGAATTAGCGGAATAAAGAATATTCCCTGGCGCATACAGGACAAAAATGTCGCCGTCCACGATTTGCCGGTCACCTGAAGCGTAGTGCTGCAGGTATTATTTATCGGAATAAGTACGAGTGCAAAGCATTGTGCACGAAGTGCCGTAATTCCGTATTCTACCACCTTTATGTCATTTTTTGTGAACATTGACATAACATTCCTTGCAAATACGAACACAGGCACGCCGAGTAAAACCGCAACCAAAAGACTTGCAAAAAACGTGAAATTAAACGCCTTTTTTACCCTGTCATACTTTTTCGCGCCGTAGTTTATGTCCACAACAGGCTGGTACCCCTGTCCTATACCGAGCATAACCGCAAAAATCATCATAAATATCTTTCCTACTATGCTCATTGCGGCTACCGCCGCATCTCCGTATTTTGCGGCGCTTACATTGAGAAGCATTGTCGCAAAAGAGGCAAATCCCTGCCTTGCAAGAGACGGAAGTCCCGTTTTAAAGATATTTAAATATGTTTTTACAGAGCAGGATATTCTTCTTACTGACAGTTTTACCGCACTTTTCCCTGTCAAAAAGCAGGAAAGCAATATAAAAAAGCTTATAATCTGACTTAAAAATGTTGCAATCGCCGCTCCCGCGGTTCCCATATTAAAAACGAATATAAAAAGCGGGTCAAGACCTATATTTATAACCGCACCCGAAACCACTCCGAGCATTCCGAATTTTGCCTTTCCCTGATACCTGAGAATATTATTAAGCGCATATACGCCCATCATAAATGGTGCGCCTAACACAATGTACCTGCCGTAGCTTACGGCATACGGAAGTATAGTGTCTGTTGCTCCGAAGCTCTTCATTAGCTGAGGCATTTTAAAGGATACACCCAAAATCAGCAGAATTCCGAAAAGTATCCCGCAAAAAAGCGCTGATGACGCCACTTCTTGTGCCTCATCGCCCTTTTTTTCGCCTAAAAGACGGGAAATTATGCTGCCCGAACCCATTCCTATAGTAAAGCCTATTGCCTGAATTATCGCCATAAGCGAAAACACCACACCGACTGCGCCAGATGCGCTTGTCCCTATTCTTGAAACAAAATATGCGTCTGCGCTGTTATAGATTGCTGACACAAGCATACTTATTACCGTCGGCACGGCAAGAGATATAATGAGCCGCCTAACGGGGGTTTCAGTCATTTTCTTGTACTGCTTTTCCTGCGTGTTCATATTTAGTATTTATCCGCCTTTCGTATATGCGAAAAGGTCTTGTCTTCTCCCTTTTCCTTTAGCATAATGAGCCACTCCTCAAGCAAATCGGAAGTTTCGCTGTCTATTAAGCGTTTCCCTTTTCCGCCCAAAAAATACTCAAGCGGATATGCGTCACTGTAATCCTTTCCCTTATAAATACGGCTTGCCGCAACCCTGTCGCAAAACATTTCCTTTACATATTTAATCGGCATTTTCACAGGTCCGTATTCCCTCGTTTGGGGGCGGTAATCGGTCCAATATTCAAAATGATGCTTATTTCGCCCCTTATGATGAAGCCACGCATCGGAATAGCCTTTTTTTGCGCGTTCTCCGACATTGGGACTTTTATCGCCTTGATAGTATTTTGCTCCGAGAAAGAACTCGGAGGGCATATATTTTGATAAATCGTGAAAAAGTCCCTGCCATAATATGCCTGCTTTTTTGCAGTTTCGTATTACTTCGTGCCTGTGTTTTGTAATGGTAATAAAGTGCCTTATCGCTTTCATTTTTATTCTCCTTATTTTACTTCTCAATTATAACATTAAAATATTTCTTTTTCAAGTATATAATCCTGCCCATTTTCTTTGACAAACATAATATTTTTGTGTATAATATTGGCAGAGTTTAAAAAAACCTGTACGAGGGAGTTATTATGCAAAAGAGCAATACCGAAATTTTATATGTTGAGCCTGGCTCTTTTGCTGAAAGCGCAGGTCTTTCAAAAGGCGATAAAATCGCAAAAATAAACGGTCACGAAATACACGATATTTTAGAATACCGCTATTTGATTTCAGAACCCGAGGTAACTTTGGATGTTATAAAAAAGAACGGCCGCCGCGAAATAATAACAATAGAAAACGATTACGAGGATTTGGGCATAGACTTTTGCGAGGCGCTTATTGCGGAAGCAAAATCCTGCAAAAATAAATGTATCTTCTGTTTTATTGACCAACTGCCCAAAGGTATGAGAGAAACGGTTTATTTTAAAGACGACGATACGAGGCTTTCCTTTTTGCAGGGGAACTATGTTACGCTTACAAACGTGTCGGACGAGGAACTTTCGCGTATAATAGCTATGCACATATCCCCGATAAATATTTCGGTTCATACAACAAATCCCGATTTGCGCGTAAAAATGCTGAAAAATCCGAATGCCGCAAAGATTTTTGATACTATGAAACTTTTTGCCGCTCACGGCATTTTAATGAACTGTCAGATTGTACTTTGCCCGGGTTATAATGACAAAGAAGAGCTTGACCGGACAATACGGGATATGGCGTCCCTTTATCCGTATGTTTTAAGCTGTTCTGTCGTGCCTGTGGGACTCACGAAATGCCGCGAGGGGCTCTGTAGGCTTACACCGTTTGACGCAAAATCGTCTTTAGAAACGGTACATCAAATCGAGGAATACCAAAAAAAATTCCGAGAAGACTTCGGGATAAACTTAGTTTATGCCGCAGACGAGTTTTATATAAATGCACATCTTAAAACACCTGCGCCAAGCGAGTATGACGGCTTTCCGCAGATTGAAAACGGCGTCGGTCTTATCGCATCTATGCAGGAAGAATTTGACGAGGCAATTAAACTTGTAAAACGGAAAGAATATAACCGAAATATCGCCGTTGCAACGGGCGAAATCGCATATGAATTTATAAAAATGCTTGCAGACAGACTTTTGGAAGTTTGCGAAGGTGTGAAAATAACCGTATTCCCGATAAAGAACAACTTTTTCGGAGGCGGAGTAAATGTCACAGGTCTGGTTACGGGAAGCGATATTGCTATGCAAGTCCCGAATGCTTCGGAATTTGACGAATTGCTTATTTCAGAATGTATGTTAAGAGACGGCGAGGATATATTTTTAGATGACATAACACTTTCCGAACTTTCCGAAAAGCTGGGAGTAAAAATAACTCCGACACCGAATGACGGATACTCATTCATTGAAAACATTTTGGGCACGAAATTAGATTTTTAAGGAGAAAAAAATGAAACCTGTTGTTGCCATTGTCGGCAGACCAAACGTAGGAAAATCAACGCTTTTTAATAAAATTTCGGGAGCGCGTATAAGCATTGTGGAAGACACCCCCGGTGTTACGCGCGACAGAATTTTTGCCGACTGTTCCTGGCTCTCTAAGAATTTTATTTTAATTGATACAGGCGGTATAGAACCAAAAACCAAAGACGAAATTCTCGCCAAAATGCGCCTTCAGGCAGAGCTTGCCATAGATATGGCAGACGTTGTGATTATGATGACAAATGTCGCCGACGGTGTAACGGCAAACGATTTGGAAATTGCATCAATGCTTCAAAAATCGAAGAAACAGACAGTTCTTGCTGTAAACAAGGCGGACAGCATTGGCGAGCCGCCTATGGCATTTTATGAATTTTATAATCTTGGGCTTGGCGACCCGATTGCTATTTCTTCAACTCACGGTCTTGGTGTGGGTGACTTATTGGACGAGGTATGCGCACATTTCCCCGCAGATTGTGATACATCAGAGGACGAGGACGAAATTAAGGTTGCGGTAATAGGCAGACCTAACGCAGGAAAATCAAGCTTAATAAATACTCTTTTGGGTGAAGAGCGTGTTATCGTTTCTAATGTTGCAGGTACCACACGCGACGCCATAGACTCGCATTTTGAGAAAAACGGCGATAAGTTCCTTTTTATAGATACCGCAGGTATGCGCAAGCGCAAAAAAATCGACGAGAACATTGAGCATTACAGCGTCGTCAGAGCTTTGGCGGCAGTTGACAGAAGCGACGTGTGCATTATGATGCTCGACGCACAAGAGGGCGTGACTGAACAGGACACAAAAATTGCAGGTTACGCGCACGAAAAAGGTAAAGCCTGCATCATCGCGGTAAATAAATGGGATGCTATAG
>JAFZNF010000043.1 GCA_017553025.1 Clostridia bacterium
TCAGGACGCCGTAAATGTTGCGGAGAGCTTTAACGGAAGGCTTGGCATAACGGGCGTGATTTTATCAAAACTGGACGGCGATGCAAGAGGCGGTGCTGCACTTTCGGTAAAGGCGGTTACGGGAAAGCCGATAAAATTTGTGTCACAAGGTGAAAAACTCTCGGAGCTTGAGCCGTTTTATCCCGACCGTATGGCAGGCAGAATTCTCGGTATGGGCGATGTTATGACGCTTATAGATAAAGCTCAGGAGGTTGCCGATGAAAAAGAGGCAGAGGAGCTTGAGAAAAAGATACGCAGCCAGACATTTAATCTTGACGACTTTTTGGGACAGCTTCAGCAGATAAAAAAGATGGGCTCAATTACAAAACTTATCGGAATGATGCCTGGTGTTGACAAAAAGATGCTTGATAAAATAGACGAGGCAGACAGCGAAAAGAAGATGCGACGCACAGAGGCAATAATACAGTCTATGACGCCTTACGAGAGAGAAAATCCCAAAATTATTGCAGCAAGCCGCAAGGTAAGGATTGCAAAGGGCAGCGGAACGCGGGTTCAGGACGTGAATGAGCTTTTGAAGCAGTTTGAAAGTATGCGTCAGATGATGAAACAGTTTTCCGGCGGAAAGCAGGCTAAAATGCTTAAGAAAATGAAGAAATTCGGGAAAAGGTATTAAATTCGGAAACGGATTTTATATACAAAAGAAACGCATTTTTAGGAGGTGAAGAAAATGGCAGTAAAAATCAGACTTAGAAGAATGGGCGCCAAAAAAGCTCCTTTTTACAGAGTTGTTGTTGCTGACGGAAGATATCCGAGAGACGGAAGATTTATTGAGGAAATCGGTACGTACAATCCGCTTACAAATCCTGCAACAGTCAATATTGATGCGGATATGGCAAAGAAATGGATTGCAAACGGCGCACAGCCTACAGATACTGTAAAGGCTCTTTTAAAAAAACAGGGCATTATTTAAGGAGAGAAGTCTTAAATGAAAGAAGTATTGGAAATCATTGCAAAAGCATTGGTAGAAAACCCTGACGAGGTCAGCGTAACAGAGTACGAAGACGGTGACTCTATAACCTTGGAACTCCGCGTTGCAGACGGGGATATGGGCAAGGTTATAGGAAAACAGGGCAGGATTGCAAAGGCAATCCGAACAGTTGTAAAAGCCGCCGCGAGCATTGAAAATAAGCGGGTATCGGTGGATATTGTTCAATAAGTTTATGTTAAAATGAGTGTCATAAGGCACTTATTTTAATATAAACGGGATTGTTTGAAAGGAATTCAAAATGGATTGTTTGGAAATCGGTAAAATCATAAATACGCACGGGCTTAGGGGCGAGGTCAAAATATCGGCGTGGACAGATTTTCCCGAGGATTTTGAGGATTTTTCCTATGCTCTTACAAAAAACGGAGAAAAGCTCAATATCGAGGGAATAAAGTATCAAAAAAACAACATTATCGTAAAATTCCGCGAGATAAATTCCATCTCCGAGGCGGAGGCGTATAAAAACTCGGTGCTCTGCCTGCCAAAAGAGGAAATGCACGCTCTTCCTCCTAATGTCTATTATATAGCAGACCTTTTAGGCTGTGAAGTTTTTGAGATTTCAGGAAAAAAAATCGGCATTATGCAAGATGTTTTTTCCACAGGCTCAAACGACGTTTATGACATAAAGCGCGAAAATGCAAAAAATTTGCTTGTGCCGATTATTGAAGGCGTAGTAAAATCGGTAGATACCGAAAACAAGAAAATAATTATAAAAATTCCCGAAGGGCTTGAGGACGAATGATAAGATTTGATGTTTTAACGCTTTTTCCCGATATGTTTTCTGCGGTACTCGGTGACAGCATTATAGGAAGAGCTCAGGAAAAAGGACTTTTGGAGCTGAATTTGGTAAATATCCGAGATTTTTCCAAAAACAAGCATAGAAAAACCGACGATTATCCCTTTTCTGGCGGCGGAGGTATGCTTATGACGCCTCAGCCTGTATATGATGCCTATATGAGCGTGGCAAAGGACAGAAAGAATAAGCCGCACACAGTATATCTTTCTCCGCAGGGAAAACCATTTAATCAAAAAAGAGCAAAGGAATTGTCCCAAATGGAGGAGATTGTCCTTTTGTGCGGACATTATGAGGGAATAGACCAGCGTGTTATCGATATGATTGTCGATGAGGAAATATCAATGGGCGATTTTGTTTTAACGGGCGGAGAAATTCCCGCAATGGCGGTTATTGACGCTGTAAGCCGTATGATACCGGGCGTTTTGGCAAACGAAAAATCATATGGTGATGAAAGTCATTTTGACGGGCTTTTGGAGTATCCCCAGTACACTCAGCCGCGTGAATTTATGGGCAGAAAAGTGCCTGAAATCCTCTTTTCGGGACATCATAAAAATATAGAAAAATGGAAACGGGAACAATCGCTTTTAGTGACAAGGAAAAAACGCCCCGAACTTTTGCAGACGGCAGAATTGTCCGATGCAGACAGTCGGTTTCTCGCAGAATTTGACAAATAGCCGCATTTAAGGTATAATAGCGGGTATGGTAGCGGCAAAAAAGCACACAACCCTTAAAATTTCATATTATAAACTATGGAATTTGTGTTTTTGGGGGTGCTTTGATGAGCAGA
>JAFZNF010000044.1 GCA_017553025.1 Clostridia bacterium
ATACGGAAAACGCATAATAAACGCCATTTTTGACCTTTCTGACAGGTATAAGGCAGAAGCGGAAAAAGAGGGTAGAGGGGATATTGTAAAGGTTTTGGAGCGTGTTCCAAGATTAAGTGCTACAAATTTCCGCGAGGCACTTCAATTTTTCCGTATAATTCACTATTCTCTGTGGCTTGAAGGCAATTACCACAATACCTGCGGCCGTTTTGACAAGTATATGTACCCGTACTTAAAAACGGATATGGAAAAAGGTATATATACCGAGGAAACAGCACAGGAACTTCTGGACGATTTCTTCCTGTCCTTTAATAAGGATAGCGATATGTATATAGGCGTACAGCAGGGCGATAACGGACAAAGTATGGTTTTGGGCGGTATGGACGAAAATGGAAATGAAGTATTTAACCTCTTGTCAAAGCTATGCTTAATATCAAGCAATAACCTACTTATGATTGACCCGAAAATCAATCTTAGGGTAAATAAAAATACGCCTATTGAAATATACGAGCTTGGCAGTAACTTAACAAAAGCGGGACTCGGTTTCCCGCAGTATTCCAATGACGATATTGTAATAGAAGGACTTAAAAAATTAGGCTATGACGAAAAGGATGCAAGAGATTACGCAATAGCAGCCTGCTGGGAATTTATCATTCCAAAGGTTGGTGCAGATGTTGCCAATATAGGCGCACTTTCCTTTCCGAAGGTCATAGATACAGCATTACATAAGCATCTCTTAACAGCGGATACCTTTGACGCCTTTTTGGAAAGGGTAAAGGAAGAAGTAAAAATCGAGGCAGACAGCATTTGTGATAATATCAAAGACCTCTATTTTGTTCCGTCACCCTTTATGAATGTAATGATGGACTGCAATATCTATGAGGGCGGAAAATATAACAATTTCGGTATTCACGGAACAGGTATAGCAACTGCTGCAGACTCCTTAGCGGCTATTGAAAAGTATGTATATACCGATAAAACAATTTCTAAGGAAACTTTAATCGAGGCGGTTGACAGCGACTTTGCAAAGCATAGCGAAATACTTCCTATACTACGCTATGAAGCTCCAAAAATGGGCAATGATGACGACAGAGCAGATGAAAAGGCAGTAATATTACTAAAAGCCTTTTCCGATAGCTTAAAGGGTAAAACAAACTGCCGTGGCGGTAAATTCAGAGCCGGAACAGGCTCTGCAATGTATTATCTGTGGCACGCAGACGAAATAGGCGCATCGCCTGACGGTAGACGAAAGGGCGAGCCATTCGGCACAAACTTCTCCGCAAGCCTTTTTGCAAGAATAAACGGTCCTTTCTCGGTTATAAAATCCTTTGCAAAGCCTGATTTTACCGAAGCGACAAACGGCGGACCACTAACACTTGAATTTGCAAGCTCAATGTTTGAGGGGGAAGCTGCCGTCAAAAAGGTTGCAATGCTTGTAAAAACCTATGTTGATATGGGCGGACATCAGCTGCAATTAAATGCGGTTAATACAAAGCTTATGGAGGATGCACAGGCACATCCCGAAAGGCATAGACAGCTTGTTGTGCGTATCTGGGGCTGGAGCGCATACTTTGTGGAGCTTGATAAAGAGTATCAGGATCATGTTATGAGGCGTCAGCAATATAAGGTGTGATATGAAAGGTATTATCTTTGATATAAAAGAATTTTCAGTACATGACGGACCTGGAGGCAGGACGACGGTATTTATGAAGGGCTGTCCTTTAAGGTGCAGGTGGTGTCATAACCCTGAAGGCTGGGAAAGCAGAATACAGCTTATGAAAAAACATAATCTCTGCGCACATTGCGGAAGCTGCGAAAGGGGCTGTAATCATGAGGAATGTCAGAATCTTGGCGTTTGTGTCCACGCCTGTCCTAACGGCTGTCTTTCGATAAGCGGAAAAGAGGTTGACAGCCGCGAACTTGCAGAAAAGCTTAAAAAGGATAAAGATATATATAAAAGCCTAAAAGGCGGCATAACAGTATCGGGTGGAGAACCATTGATGCAAGCCGGTTTTGTATGCGATTTGGTTGATAATTTAGACGGAATACATACAGCAATCCAGACAAGTGGATATGCAGATAGTGAGACATATAAAAGGGTTATATCAAAATTTGACTTCGTAATGCAGGACATAAAACTTGCGGATAACGGAGAGCATATAAAATACACAGGCGTAAGCAATGAGAAAATCCTGAAAAACATCGAATGGCTGAAAAACAGCGGTAAAG
>JAFZNF010000045.1 GCA_017553025.1 Clostridia bacterium
CTATGGGAAGAGCACTTATGTCAAACACAGAAATAATCCTTATGGACGAGCCGTCAATGGGACTTTCTCCAATATTTGTTTCGGAAATTTTTCAAATTATAAAAGAATTTTCGGAGGACGGGAAAACAATTTTGCTGGTTGAACAGAATGCAAAGAAGGCACTCTCCATTTCGGACAGAGCGTACTTTCTTGAAACAGGTAAAATAGCCTTTAGCGGTAATGCAAAAGAGCTTATGAATAATGAGGATATTAAGAAAGCCTACCTTGGCGAATAAAACTTCACATTTTTATCAGAACTTCCATAATTTATATTATCCTCACGTTGTTGTGATGTTAATATATGGAAAAAAGGGGGAAAATAAAATGACAAAAATTATGGGACATAGAGGCGCAAAAAGTGAGTGCACCGAAAACACTATGGAGGCATTTAAAAAGGCGGTTAAACTTGGTGCATACGGAATAGAAACTGATGTGCATATGCTTTTTGACGGCAGTCTGGTTATGTACCACGACACAGTAATAAATAAAATCGGACAGAGCATATATAAATTTGATGGTAAAACGGTAGGAAAAACACTCCCTGAGGCACCGTTTTTCGAGGATATGTTGAAATACTACTCCAAAACGGGCAAAATCTTAAACATAGAAATTAAAGATGAAAGCGGCTTTTATACTGATGTAGGCGATGCTGTCGCTAATATGCTGAAAAAATATAATATGCAGGATAGAACTATTATTTCAAGTTTTAATCACAGAATTATTGCAGAAATTAAGAAAAAATATCCTGAATTTAAGGTAGGGGCGCTATATTGGTATACAAGCGGACTTGATATTGTAAGCTATTGCAAAAAACACTCTATTGATGCAGTACACCCGCATTTTTCTGATGTTGACAGGGATTTTGTTGAAAAATGCCATAAAGCGGGTATAGATGTAAATGTATGGACAGTAAATACAACTGCAGATATGCTTAGAATGAAGGAAATAGGTGTAGATATTATTATGACGGATAATATTCCGCTTGCAAAAGAGGTATATGGTGAATAAAGTAAAAATATTAAAAGGTTACGATTTTGAAAGATTGGAAAAAGCTCCCGTAAGGGAGCTTGTTCCGCTTTGCAGAAAAGCGGCAGCGGAGGGCTGTGTTCTCCTTAAAAATGACGGTGTTTTGCCGATTGCAGACGAAAATATATCAGTATTCGGCAGATGCCAGATTGATTATTATAAAAGCGGTACAGGCTCAGGCGGACTTGTAAATGTTGAGTATACAACTAATATAATTGACGCGCTTGAAAGCTGTGAAAATATCAGAATAAATAAAAAACTGCGAGATTTATATAAGAACTGGGTTTTGGAAAATCCGTATGATGAAGGAACGGGTTGGGAGCAACCCTGGTCTCAGCAGGAAATGCCGTTATCCCGTGAAGTTGTTAAGGATGCGAGGACGTTTTCCAAAAAGGCCGTTATCGTAATAGGGCGTACAGCGGGCGAGAGCAAGGATAACAGAGAGGAGAAAGGAAGCTGGTTCTTATCATACGGTGAGTAAGAAATGTTAAACTCCGTAACAGAATACTTTTCCGAAGTTGCTGTGTTACTTAATGTCGGCAATATTATAGATATGAGCTGGGTAGAAAAGTATAATATAAAATCGGTTATGTATATCTGGCACGGCGGACAGGAGGGCGGAAATGCGGCAGCAGATGTAATAACAGGAAAAATTTCACCGTCGGGAAAACTTACCGATACTATAGCCAAAAACCTTTCGGATTATCCGTCTTATGCTAATTTTGCAAATGATGAAGAGTGTATCTATCAAGAAGATATATATGTAGGATATAGGTATTTTGAGACTTTTGCTAAAGAAAAGGTTATGTACCCATTTGGATTTGGACTTTCATATACCGATTTTGATATAAAATATAGCTTTTTACAAAAAAATGATGAAATTTCTGTATCTGCAAAAGTGAAAAACACAGGCAATTTCAATGGTAAAGAAGTAATTCAGGTCTATTTTGAAGCGCCGCAGGGTACTATCGGAGTGCCAAGCCGTCAGCTTTGCGGATTTTCAAAAACAAGAACGCTCGAAGCGGGAGAAGAAGAAACAAAAATAATAACATTTAACCTTTCGCAGATGTCCTCTTTTGACGATAGAAAGGGAGCATACATACTGGAAAGAGGAGAATATAAGATTTATGCAGGTACAGATGTAAGAAATGCTGTACTTGTGGGTA
>JAFZNF010000046.1 GCA_017553025.1 Clostridia bacterium
AGCGCAGCGCCAACGGCAGGACTTCACTTTACCGAAGAGCTTTTGGATAAGATACAAAAAAAGGGGATAAATATAGGCTATGTGACGCTCCACGTGGGGCTTGGGACATTTCGCCCCGTAAAGGCAGAGGATATTTTAGACCACAAAATGCACTCGGAGTTTTTCGTTTTGCCTAAAGAAACGGCAGAGCTTATAAATGAAACAAAAAGGAACGGAAAAAGAGTTATTGCAGTCGGGACAACCGCAACGAGAACGCTTGAAACGGTAGGGCAGGACGGCGGAGAACTTACTGAAAGAACAGGATGGACGGATATTTTCATATATCCCGGCAAGAAATTCAATGTAATAGACGGACTGATTACGAACTTTCACTTGCCCGAATCCACACTGATTATGCTTGTTAGCGCCTTGGCGGGAAGAGAGAACGTGTTAAATGCATATAATGAGGCAATACGCGAAAAATACCGCTTTTTCAGTTTTGGCGACGCGATGTTAATAATTTGATTTCGGAGAAGAAAATGTTTAAAATTTTACACAAAAACGGTCTTGCAAGACGCGGAGAATTTACGACGGTTCACGGAACGGTCGAGACTCCTGTTTTTCAGAATGTGGGTACCCTTGCGGCGATAAAGGGCGGACTGTCGGCAGAGGATTTAAAAACGGTCGGGTGCCAGATAGAGCTTTCAAACACATATCATTTGCACCTGCGTCCCGGGGATACGGTTATCCGTGATCTGGGCGGACTTCATAAATTTATGAACTGGGACAGACCTATATTAACAGACAGCGGGGGATTTCAGGTATTTTCCCTTGCAAGCCTTAGAAAAATTACCGAAGAGGGAGTCGCCTTTAATTCGCATATTGACGGAAGACGGCTTTTTATGGGTCCTGAAGAGAGTATTCAAATCCAGTCAAATCTTGCCTCTACAATTGCTATGGCTTTTGATGAATGTGTGGAAAATCCCGCGCCCTATGATTATGTGAAAAAGTCGAGCGAACGCACCTTCCGCTGGCTTGTTCGGTGCAAGGACGAACTTGCAAGGCTTAACAAAAAGGACGGAACAATAAATAAAAACCAACTTTTATTCGGCATAAACCAAGGCGGAATTTTTGATGACCTGCGCATTAAAAATATGCAGGACATCGCAAAGCTTGACCTTGACGGCTATGCCATAGGCGGGCTTGCCGTCGGCGAAACGCACGAAGAAATGTATCACATTTTAGATGTTGTGCTTCCTTTTGCGCCCGAGAATAAGCCCAGATATCTTATGGGCGTCGGGACTCCGTCAAATATTATCGAGGGTGTGGCGCGCGGTATAGACTTTTTCGACTGCGTTATGCCGTCACGGAACGCACGGCATGCGTTTATATTCACAAGAAACGGGACTATGAACCTTTTAAACCAGTGCTATGAACGTGATATGCGCCCGATTGACGAAGAATGTGCCTGTCCTGTCTGTCAAAAATATTCGCGTGCGTATATAAGGCATCTTTTTAAGGCTAAGGAAATTTTAGGAATGAGGCTTGCCGTTATGCACAATCTGTATTTTTATAATGAGCTTGCCGAAATGATACGAAAGGCAATAGAAGAGGACAGATTTGAAGAGTTCAGAAGTGAGAATACCGAGAAACTCGCAAAGCGTATACAGTAATAAAAACCACCCTGCTTTCATATAAATAAGCGGGTGATTTTTTATGAAAAAGGTTTTGTTGATAGTGGCTGCGGTTTTTTTAATAACGCTTTTAATACCGCTTGTGCTGCTGTTAAAATATGGAATATATACTCCGCCCAATCAAGAAGATGACAGGACGGTGTCGGTTTATATTAAAAAAGAGGACAAGGTTGTAAATTTAAAAGAAAGCCAATACCTGAAAGAAGTGGTGTCGGCGGAAATGCCCGCAAGCTTTGAGCTTGAGGCACTGAAGGCTCAGGCGGTTGCGGCGCGCAGTTACCTGCGGTCAAGACAAAACGCATACAAAATTCAGGGAACACCGCAAGTGCATAAGGGCGCAGATATGTGTACCGACCCTACGCATTGTAAGGCGTGGATTTCGGAGGAAGAACGGCGCAAAAGCTGGGGCGCGGACGCTAACAAAAACTGGGACAAGATATCAAGGGCGGTTGATGAAACAAAAGGGGAAGTCATAACATATAATGACGAGGTTATTTCTGCTGTTTTCCACTCTACGTCATCAGGAAAAACCGAAAGCTCAAAGGACGTATGGGGAGGCGAAAGACCTTATCTTGTAAGCGTTGAAAGTCCGGGTGATGAGCTTTCGCCCAAATACAAGTCGGAAAAGGAAATGAGCCTCGATGAATTCAAAAAGATTGCAAAGGAAAATATAGAGGGAGTTGATTTTTCAAAGGGGATTATCGGAAATATTGCAAGGAGCGGCGCAGGTGGGATACTGACGGTAGAAATCGGAGGAGTGGCTGTTAAAGGGACGGTTTTTCGCAAGATTTATGACTTGAGGTCAACCAATGTAGAAATAAATATTGACGGGAAAAAGGTCAGGTTTGATGTCACGGGATTTGGTCACGGTGTGGGAATGAGTCAATACGGTGCAAATTATCTTGCGCAGCAGGGAAAAACATACGGGGAGATTTTGAAAACCTACTATACAGGCGTAGAAATAAAAAATGAGGAGAATTAGTTCTCCTCGTTTTCTGAAAGAATACGCATAATTTCAGCATAGATTTTTTCATTGTTTTTTTTGAAATTCCGAACCATACCTGCGGCGGTTTTTCGGTCACCGCCGTATGCGGTAATCTCTAAAAGCGCCGAATTGCTGTCAAAAAGCGCAAGTTCGGCTGCATATTCTCTGTCACTTATCTGTTTTAGCTCCGCCTTTACACTTTTTTTCAGGTTTTCCGCCTCAAAAAACGGAATGATATGCTCGCTAATTTGGTCGCGGATATATACGGGAATGGAGTGTTCAAAAAAACCGTTTGCTTCCAGTCCCTTTTCTGTCAGAGAATATACGGGCATATTTTCATCAAGAGCGCCGGGAAGACGCTCAACATAGCCTATTCCCACAAGATTGTCAAGCGCTATTTGGAAATTGGTAAAATTTATATTGCATCTGTCAAGAGTGAGGCAGGTAAGCTGTGAATGAGTTATACGCCTATCCGCTTTAGCAAGGGTGAACAATATAATATATTGTATTGTAATAGGGTCGTCTATTTCGCGCATATACATTTTTTCTGCCTCCTTGAAAATTTTCAACAATATTATAGCATATATTTTTAAAAAATGATATAATAAAATAAAAATTTTTTAAGAAGGTGTGATTATGCCTAAACTTTCTGCTAAAGATGAGCTTTTGCGTCAGGAAAAGATGAAGGAAACGGAGAAAAGGCTCGCAAAAGAGGGCTATAAATACATAGCAGGCATTGACGAGGCGGGGAGAGGACCGCTGGCAGGTCCTGTATATGCAGCTGCGGTGATTTTGCCTCCTGATATACGTCTTGACGGAATAAACGATTCAAAAAAGCTGTCGCCTAAAAAAAGAGAGGAGCTTTTTGATGAAATCACCAAAAAAGCGGTGAGCTACTCGATTTTTGCGGTAGACGAAAAGAAAATTGATGAAATCAACATATTAAACGCAACATATGTGGCAATGAACGGGGCGGCAGAGGCGCTTTCCCAAAAGCCTGACTATGTCATAATAGACGGAAACAGTATTAAAAATATGTCATATCCGCACGAAACAATTGTAAAAGGCGACGCAAAAAGCATATCAATAGCAGCGGCGTCGGTTCTTGCAAAGGTTGCCCGAGACAGGTACATAACAGAAATGGCAAAAACATATCCCGAATACGGCTTTGAACGGCATAAGGGATACGGAACCAAGGAGCATACCGACGCAATTTTAAAATATGGTATAACACCAATACACAGGAGAACCTTTTTAAAAAAACTCTTGGAGGGCGGAAAATGACAACAAAACAAATCGGTGATTTCGGCGAAAGTGCCGCGTGCAGATTTTTGGAGGAGCGGGGGATAAAAGTTTTAAAGAGGAATTATCACGAGCGCGGCGGAGAGATAGATGTAATTGCAAAGGACGGGAAAACGATAGTTTTTGCCGAAGTAAAAACCAGAATAT
>JAFZNF010000047.1 GCA_017553025.1 Clostridia bacterium
AGCTTGTGGCAATTTTCCTTGCAATCCTTGAGCTTATATCAGAGAGTAAGATTACCGCCGAGTTTTCCGACAAAGAAAACGATTTCATTTTAAAAGAAAATACAAGAGGTAAAAAATGATTAAAGATAAAATTCCTTATGCGATTGAGGGAATACTTTTTGCGGCGGGAGAACCCGTAAAAGCGGCAAAACTTGCCGCAGTTCTGGATACGGACATAGATACCGTAACTGAAGCGGTAAAACTTTTAAAATACAATTATGATACCGAAGAACGCGGAATGACAATAATAGATATTGACGACGGATATCAGCTTTGCTCACGTCCTGATTATTATAATTATATACAGCTTATTTTGGGTGAGCAGAGAAGACAGGCGCTTTCCAATGCGGCTATGGAGGCGCTTGCGATTATCGCATATAAACAGCCAATAACAAAGGGGCAGATTGAGTATATACGCGGTGTGAACTCAGACGGTGCAGTTAACCGTCTTACAGAACGCGGTCTTATTGAAGAATGCGGAAGATTAGACGCTCCGGGAAGACCTATTCTGTATAAAACGACACAGAACTTTTTGCGGTGTTTCGGAATTTCAACGCCGAAGGATTTGCCTCCGCTTGATATGTCGCAGTTCGGGCAAGAGTATGAACAGCTTTCAATGGAGATTGAGGACAACCCCCAGATTGAAGGTCAGCAGGAATTAGACCCGCAGGAGGAGTAGCAAGAAGAAAGGAGAGTCAGGTTATATGCAGATTAGTTTGATAATTCTTTCTGTATTTCTGGCAATTCTCATACTGCTTCTTGCTGTACCGATAAAGCTGACTGTAATTTATGACAGCAGGGAAATTGAACAAAAAGCAAGCGTGCTTGTAAAGTATGGTTTTATAAAACATAAAATTTATCCTAAAAAACAGCCGAAAAAAGAAGATATAACTGAGGAAGCAGGCG
Source organism: Clostridia bacterium (assembly GCA_017553025.1). Next base: position 946 of record JAFZNF010000047.1, read on the forward strand.
AAAAAACTGAAAAAGAACCCTTTTCTTTTGAAAAAAAGAAAGCAGAGCTTGAAAAGTATATCCGCATATTTAATTTGGTTAAAAAAGATGTTGTAAAACTGCTTTCATATGCATCAAAGCACGCTGTCATATTTGACAGTATAGAGGTAAAATCCGAATTCGGATTTGAGGACGCAATGCATACAGGCATTTTTACGGGGCTTTACAACGGGTTTGTTTACAGTATTATGGGTGTTATTCACCATAATTCGCATCTTAAGGAGATGGAAGTAAATCTTCAGCCTGTTTTTGGAAAAAAATGCTTTAATAACCATTTTTCCTGTATATTGCATATTAAAACAGCGCATATTATAGTTGTTGCATTTAATGTACTTAGATTATTGAGAAAAATTAAAAAGGAAGGGAGAAAATAATTATGTCAGAACATCCTATTCAAGGGCTTATGGATACGGCTATGGGCAATATTAAGGCTATGGTTGATGTGAATACCATAGTAGGCGATGCTGTAACAACTCCTGACGGAACGGTTATTATACCCATTTCAACGGTCAGTTTCGGATTTGGCGCAGGAGGAACGCAGTTCGCTGCAAAAACAGACTCAATAGCGCCTCAGGAGCCTATGTTCGGGGGCGGTTGCGGAGGCGGTGCAAATGTGAAGCCTATAGCATTCTTGGTTGTTGGCGGAGGAAATATCAAACTTCTGCCGATAAGCGATAAGGTTACGCCTGTAGACAAAATTATAGATATTGTACCCGAAGTGGTAGATAAGGTGAACGGCGCAGTTTCGGGAGCTATAGATAAGGTTATGGGCGTGCGCACAAAAAAGAAGGACGAAAAAAACACCGCTAAGCAAACTGCACA
>JAFZNF010000048.1 GCA_017553025.1 Clostridia bacterium
CGGATTGCAAATCTTTTGAAATGTCATAAGCTTTGCGTTAAAAAGGGCAGCTTGCCCTTTTTAAGTTTGGAGAAAAATATGGAAAACAGGTTTAAATACACGCTTGACAACAAGCGTTATCACACTTGGAATTATCACCTTAAAAAGACCTTTGGAAAAAAGGTCTTTAAAGTTGCGTTAAACGGCGGTTTTACCTGCCCGAATCTTGACGGAACAAAGGGTATCGGCGGCTGCACCTACTGTCTTTCTGGAAGCGGCGATTTTGCCGGAAATCCCAATGACGATATTCTTACGCAGTTTGAAAAGATCAAGGCAAAAATGCACCAAAAGTGGAGTGACGCCCTATATATTCCTTATTTTCAGGCAAACACCAACACCTATGCGCCGATAGACGTATTAAAGGAAAAGTTTGAGCCTGTACTAAGCCAAGCGGGAGTTGTCGGTCTTGCAATAGCAACACGTGCAGACTGCCTGACCGATGAGATTTTGGACTATCTTGAAGATTTGAATAACAGGACTTATCTTATAGTCGAACTGGGACTTCAAACGGTTTTTGACAAAACGGGTGACAGAATTAACCGATGCCATACTTTCTCCGAATTTTTGGAGGGATACAATAATCTTAAAAAAAGAAATATAAAGGTGTGTGTTCATCTCATAGAGGGACTTCCCGGCGAAACACGTGAAATGATGATAGAAAGTGCTCGGAAAGTTGCGCTTTTGCGTCCTGATTTTGTTAAAATCCATCTTCTGCACATTTTAAAAGGCACAAAAATTGCAAAGCAGTATGAAAACGGCGAGTTTGACACTCTTTCGCTTAAAGAATATGTCGAAATAATCTGCGACTGTCTTGAGCTGTTTCACGAAGAAACCGTAATTCAGCGTCTTACGGGCGACGGCGGACGCGATGACTTAATAGCGCCTTTATGGAGCCTTAAAAAATTCGTGGTATTAAACGAAATTGATAAGGAAATGTTGAGGCGCGGAAGTTATCAGGGCATAAAATACCCAAAGGCTTAGACCTTTGGGTATTTACAGTATTTCCTTATCATCTGCTAAAATTTTTACCCTATGCGAGCAGGCAAAAGTTATTTTAAAATCTTTTGTATATTTCTCCATTGCCGAAAGCACCGTTTCTACTTTTAAATTATAATCATTCCCTGCGGCAATGCACATTGTTATTTCCATCTTATTCTTTGCAGTTTTATCTATCGTAAATTCATATATGTACGGGCGTATATCCGCTTCCTTTTCACCGCTTTTGGTCTTTTTCATCACCATAAGAGATTTGTTTTTAAGAAAATCCCCGCTATTAAAAAGACTGCTGTCATTACATTCAATTTCAGTTTTATATATGACCTTATTTATTCTGGCAAATTCCCTTTCTTTTTCTGTCAGCTTTTTAACTGCGATAACGGAAAGTCCCTTAGGAAATGCCGAATTGAGCCTTTTTATTATCTCCTCTTCTTTATAATCCTCCGAAAATGCAATTTTCATATACTCGGTTTGCGATGTAACGCCGACAGAAAGAGGCATTGCAACAGTCATTATCGGGTGCGGATTAAAGCCGCTTGTATATGCCATACTAAGTCCGCTCCGTCTTACCGTTCGGTGGAATGTGCGCACAAAATCAAGATGAGAAATATACCTTACACTGTCGCCCTTTGAATATTTTATAATATACTCACTCACAGCACACACCTGCCCCATACGATTTCATTCCGCAGCCTGAACATTTTTCCCTGCAGTTAGGCGTAGTTTCAGCACGCTTTGCCTTTTCGTTTTCACGCATAAAAAACTCTTTTGTTATGCCGATATCAATATGTTCCCACGGCAAAATTTCATCATACGAGCGTTCGCGCAAGTACCAGTCCGCATCAATTCCGCAGGTTTTAAATGCCTTTTCCCATTCGTCAAATTTGTACTGCTCGTCCCAGCTGTCGAATTTGCAGCCATTTTTAACAGCCTCAATTATTGCAGGAAGAAGGCGCCTGTCACCTCTTGCGAACACACCCTCCAAATAGCTTGTTTTATTATCGTGCCAGATATAGCGTATCTGCTTTTGGGTTATTGCCTTTTTTAAAATGTCCTGTTTTCTCACAATATCCGCTCTTTTATCCTGTTTTGCCCATTGAAATGCGGTAAAAGGCTTTGGAATAAAGCTTGATGTACTCGTTGTTATATTTATATTTTTTGCGCGATTTTCCTTAGGAATGGAAAAATACTCTCCCAAAACCTTCTGTGAAAGGTCGGCAATGCCCAAGATATCCTCGTCTGTTTCTAACGGAAGTCCTATCATAAAATACAGCTTTACATTTGTCCAACCGCCCTCAAAAAGCATTTTTGCAGAAGTCAATACATTCTCTTCGGTAATATTTTTATTGATTACGTCGCGCATTCGCTGAGTCCCTGCCTCAGGCGCAAAGGTTATTCCGCTCTTTCTTACCTTTTGCACCTTATCCATAAGTTCCAGAGAAAAATTATCAATTCTAAGCGACGGAAGCGATAATCCAATCTTTTTTTTCTCGGTTATTGCCAGAAGATTATCAGTAAGGCGCGGAAGATGCGAATAATCGCTTGTGCTTAGCGATGAAAGAGAAATCTCGTCATATCCGCTTACGCACAGAAGTTTATCTGCAAGGTCGGTCAGCCTTTCTGCGCTCCTCTCCCTCAAAGGTCGGTATGCATATCCTGCCTCGCAAAAACGGCAGCCTCTTATACAGCCTCTGAAAACCTCAAGCATAACCCTGTCGTGTACCACCTCGCCAAAGGGCACGATAATGGTTTCAGGAGCATAAGCCTTATCAAAATCCTTCATAATTGTCTTTTTTACCTTAGGTTTAGCACACTCATCATTCGGTGTTATGCTTTTTATTGTATTATCAGCATTATACTCCACATCATAAAAGGACGGCACATAAATCCCGTCAAGGTTTGCAATAGCCCGCAAGTAATCCTTTTTGCTTGCCTTTCCGCTTTTTTTCCATATTATGTACTCTTCTGTCACAAGGTTTATGGTTTCTTCGCCCTCGCCGATCATAAAAAAGTCAAAAATTTCAGCAATAGGCTCAGCATTATATGTGCACAGTCCGCCACCGCAGATTATGGGAAAGGTTTCGTCCCTATCCTTAGAAAGAAGCGGCATTCCCGCTAAATCAAGCATATTTAATACATTTGAATAGCACAGCTCATAACCCAGAGTAAATCCCAAAATATCAAAATCTATGACTTCATCGCCTGTTTCAAGTGCAAAAAGTTTCATACCGCTTTTTCGCATCTCTTCTTCCATATCAACCCAAGGCGCGAAAACCCTTTCGCAATAGGTGTCTTCCCGCTCATTTAAGACGTGGTACAATATCTTCATACCAAGGTTTGACATAGCGATTTCATAGACGTCGGGAAAACAAAAACCAAAACGGCATAAAACAGCGTTTTTGTCCTTTATAACGCTGTTTAGTTCACCGCCTGTGTATCTTGTGGGCTTTTGAACCCTCATTAAAATTTTGTCCCTTTCAGTATAAGGCATATCTTCTCCTTAAAACTTTGGACAGCCCCAAGGCTGTCCAAAATATTATTCTGCAATATCAACAAATTGTGCAGTTTGCTTGGCGGTATTTTTTTCGTCCTTCTTTTTTGTACGCGCTCCCATAACCTTATCAATAGCGCCTGAAAATGCACCGTTTACCTTATCTACCACCTCGGGTACGATATCAATAATTTTGTCTACA
>JAFZNF010000007.1 GCA_017553025.1 Clostridia bacterium
ATAAAAAAAGGGCTTTCCGATGACGGTGGTCTTTTTGTGCCGAAATCCTTTCCTGAAGTCACAATCTCACAAATTCAAAAACTTGCAGATATGAGCTATCGCGAAAGAGCTTTTGAAATTTTGTCGCTGTTTTTGACCGATTTTACCAAGGAAGAATTAGAAGACTGCATAAATAAGGCATATACCAAAGAAAAATTTGAAACAGATAATATTGCACCTGTTTATAAACTTAATGATACAGAGTACATTCTTGAGCTTTGGCACGGTCCCACCTGTGCGTTTAAGGATATGGCGCTCCAGATTTTGCCGCATCTTCTGACGACTTCTATGAAGAAGACAAAGGAAGACGGAGAGGTTGTAATATTGGTTGCAACTTCGGGAGATACGGGCAAAGCTGCGCTTGAGGGATTTAAAGATGTTGAGGGAACACGTATTATAGTTTTCTATCCCGACAACAGCGTTTCCGAAATCCAAAAGCTTCAAATGATAACACAAACCGGTGATAATGTGTGTGTTTCAGCTGTCAGCGGTAATTTTGATGACGCACAAAACGGTGTTAAGAAGATTTTCACAGATGAGAGCTATAAAAATCTCTTATTGGGAAATAATTTCAAACTTTCAAGTGCAAATTCAATAAATTGGGGACGTCTTGTTCCGCAGATTGTTTACTATTTTTCCGCATATTGCGATATGCTTTCAGGCGGTGAAATTGAACTCGGCGAAAAGGTAAATATTGTTGTTCCGACAGGGAATTTCGGAAATATTCTTGCATCTTACTATGCGTACAGAATGGGACTTCCTGTAAATAAATTCATTTGTGCGTCAAATAAAAACAGCATCTTGACTGACTTTATAAAAACGGGAACCTATGACAGAAACCGCGATTTTTATACTACTATTTCTCCGTCTATGGATATTTTGATTTCCAGCAACCTTGAAAGACTTGTGTATGATGTGTCCGAGGGGGACGCGTCGCTTGTAAAAGAATGGAAGCGCGAGCTTTCGGAAAACGGTAAATATACGGTGACGGAAGACATTAAGGCAAAAATTTCCGACTTATTCTATGCGGATTTTGCAGATGATGATGAAACTCTTGCGCAAATCAAAGAATGCTATGAGAAGTACGGTTACGTGCCTGATACACATTCGGCGGTCGCACTTTCTGTTTATAACAAATATCTTTTGGACAAAAATGACACGACAAAAACAATTATTGCATCAACGGCAAGTCCGTTTAAGTTTAATCAAAGCGTATTGATTGCACTCCGCGGTTGTGCTTTTGTTGCAGGAAAAGACGAGTTTACACTTCTTGAGGAGCTTAACGAAATCTGCGGAATGGATGTTCCGAAATCTCTTGCAGAGCTTAAGAACAAAACTAAGATTTTTGACACGGTTTGCGATAAGGACAGTATGCTTCAGGTAGTAAGCGATTTCCTGCAAATCGGATAGAGGAAATTAATTCCCGGTTTATGTATACTAGACCGGGATTTTGTGTAATAAAAAAGTAATTACGGAGGAAAAATATGGCAACTTTTATTAACGAACCTTCTCACACTTTTAATGAATATCTTTTAATTCCGGGGTATTCGGGAAAGGAGTGCATACCTCAGGCGGTAAGTTTAAAAACACCGCTTGTTAAATTCAAAAATGGAGAAGAACCCAAAATAACAATGAATATACCGCTTGTTTCGGCGATTATGCAATCCGTCTCTGACGATAAACTTGCCGTAGCTTTGGCGACTCAAGGCGGAGTGTCTTTTATTTACGGCTCGCAGTCGGTAAAAGACGAGGCGGATATGGTACGGCGCGCGAAAACCTATAAAGCAGGCTTTGTTACGAGCGATTCGAATATAAAACCTGATGACACCCTGGCAGATGTCATAGACTTAACGGCAAAGACGGGACATTCAACTATTGCCGTTACAGAAAACGGAAGAGCTGACGGAAAACTCTTAGGTATTGTAACAAGCCGTGATTACCGTGTAAGCCGTATGGAAAAAGATCTGAAGGTGGAAACCTTTATGACGCCTTTCGATAAACTTATATGGGCAAAGGAAGGCACAACCTTAAAAGAGGCAAACGATATCATCTGGGAACATAAGTTAAATTCTCTGCCCATAGTGGATGATAAGGGAAATCTTCGCTATATGGTGTTCAGAAAGGATTATGATTCCCATAAGCAAAACCCGAACGAGCTTTTAGACGCACATAAAAGATATGTTGTAGGAGCGGGTATAAACACAAGAGATTATGAGGAGCGTGTACCTGCACTTTTGGACGCAGGAGCAGACGTTTTGTGTATAGATTCCTCAGAGGGATTTTCGGATTGGCAGAAAATGACTCTTTTATGGATTAGACAAAACTATGGGGACAGTGTAAAGGTAGGAGCAGGCAATGTAGTCGACGCAGACGGGTTCAGGTTTTTAGCAGATGCGGGAGCAGATTTCGTAAAAGTAGGTATTGGCGGAGGCTCGATCTGCATTACGCGGGAAACAAAAGGCATAGGAAGAGGTCAGGCAACTGCGCTTATTGAGGTTTGCAAAGCCCGTGACGAATATTTTAAAGAAACGGGCGTTTATGTGCCGATATGCTCTGACGGAGGCATAGTTTATGACCATCATATGACGCTTGCGCTTGCTATGGGCGCTGATTTTATAATGCTTGGCAGATATTTTGCCAGATTTGACGAGAGTCCGTCAAATAAAGTAAGCATAAACGGCACTTACTATAAAGAATACTGGGGCGAAGGCTCTGCCCGTGCAAGAAACTGGCAGAGATACGATTTGGGAGGCGCGCAGAAACTGTCATTTGAAGAGGGAGTGGATTCATACGTACCGTATGCAGGACCGCTAAAGGATAATGTTGAACTTTCTTTAAGCAAGGTGCGTTCCACAATGTGTAACTGCGGAGCTTTAACCATACCCGAACTTCAGAAAAAGGCGAAACTGACGCTTGTTTCTGAAACAAGTATCGTTGAGGGCGGAGCACACGATGTAATACAAAAGGACAATAATGCTACAATAAAATAAACAGGAGAGAAAAATGGAGTATTTATCCGATATAGAAATAGCACAAAACTGTAAAATGAAACCTATTACCGAAATTGCTGAAAGTATAGGTATTAAAGAAGAATATGTCGAGCAGTACGGTAAATATAAGGCAAAAATTTCAACTTCTCTTATGGGTAGTAAAAGCAGGGGTAAACTTATACTTGTTACTGCTATTACCCCTACGCCTGCAGGAGAGGGGAAAACAACCACTACAATAGGTCTTGCAGACGGATTAAAAAGAATTGGCAAAAAGACGGTTGTGGCATTAAGGGAGCCATCGCTCGGTCCTGTTTTCGGTATTAAAGGCGGTGCGGCAGGCGGCGGAAGAGCGCAAGTAGTGCCGATGGAGGATATAAATCTTCATTTTACGGGCGACTTTCACGCAATTAGTGCTGCAAATAATTTGCTTGCGGCAATGCTTGATAACCATATTCAGCAGGGAAACAGCTTAGGTATTGATGTGCGGAAAATAACGTGGAAAAGGTGTGTTGATATGAATGACCGTCAGCTCAGGTTTTTAGTTGACGGAATGGGCGGAAAGGCAAACGGTGTTCCGCGTGAAGACGGATTCGATATAACTGTAGCAAGCGAGATAATGGCAGTTTTCTGCCTTGCAGACTCTATTTCCGACCTGAAGAGGCGCCTTTCAAAAATCATAGTCGGATACACATATGACGATAAACCCGTGACGGCAGGAGATTTAAAGGCAGTAGGTGCGATGACCGCGCTTTTAAAGGACGCTATAAAACCAAACCTTGTCCAGACCTTGGAGGGTACGCCTGCATTTGTGCACGGAGGTCCTTTTGCAAATATTGCACACGGCTGTAACTCTGTTATTGCCACAAAACTTGCGCTGGAGCTTGGTGATTATGCAGTAACGGAGGCAGGTTTCGGTGCGGATTTGGGTGCGGAAAAATTTCTTGACATTAAATGCCGTGCGGCAAACCTTGTCCCTGATGCAGTTGTTATGGTAGCCACGGTCCGTGCTTTAAAAATGCACGGCGGTATGGATAAAAAGAATTTAAAAGAGGAAAATCTTAAGGCTTTGGAGGACGGAATACCTAACCTGTTAAGACATATTTCAAATATTAAAGATGTATATAAACTTCCTTGCGTTGTTGCTGTAAACCGTTTTCCTACAGATACCGACAGGGAAATTGATTTTATTATTGAAAAATGCAACAGGCTTGGAGTAAAAACTGTGCTTTCAACTGTCTGGGAAAATGGCGGAAAAGGCGGCGAAGACTTAGCAAGAGAGGTTGTAAGGATTTGCGAAGAAGAAAAAGGAAACTTTACCTTTGCCTATGATTTGGAGCTTGGCATAAAGGGAAAAATAGAGGCAGTAGTAAAAAATGTTTACAGAGGTAAGGGCGTGAGTTTTACCCCGAATGCAGAAAAGCAGATACAAATGATTGAAAATCTGGGATTTTCAAAATATCCTGTTTGTATAGCAAAAACACAGTACAGTTTTTCGGACGACGCGAAAAAAATCGGTGCACCTGACGGATTTTCAGTAACGGTAAAGAATGTCAAGATTTCTGCGGGCGCGGGTTTTGCAGTGGCACTATGCGGTGATATTCTGACAATGCCGGGACTCCCGAAAGTTCCTGCTGCGGAGAATATAGATGTTGATGAAAACGGGGTAATTTCGGGATTATTCTAAACGGAAAATAAAAGAAAAAGAGTTTGCTTTTTGTAAGCTCTTTTTCTTTTAAAAAAATAGCATAAAATCCCAAAAATTACTTGTACTTTTATTCAATTTGATGTATAATAATATGGTGTATACTTATAAGGTAACGGTGGAATAAATGTTTAATATAGTTTTGGTAGAGCCTGAGATACCGCAAAATACTGGCAATATTGCAAGAACCTGTGCGGCGACAGGCAGCAAACTGCATATAGTCAAGCCTATGGGTTTTACTGTAGACGATAAAAAACTAAAGCGCGCGGGACTTGATTACTGGCATCTTTTGGGCGTTGTCTACTATGAAAACTTAGATGACTTTTTTGATAAATATAAAAATGCAAGATTTTTTTACGCAACAACAAAAGGTCTTAATAAATATTCAGATGTTGCGTATCA
>JAFZNF010000008.1 GCA_017553025.1 Clostridia bacterium
AAGTTTTTCCTGTGAATATGCACCGCAGGAAAGCTATGCATATACTATGATTGAGGGACAAAGTCCAAATCCCGAAAAGGTGTATGAAAAGGTAAACAGCCGAATTTCCGAGCTTAAGAAAACAGGACTTTGCGAGTCGGATTTTGACCGCATAAAAAAGGTTATATGGGGCGATTATATACGTTCCTTTAACGATATAGAGGGATATGCACATACCTTTATAACAATGGAGCTTATGGGCATAAATTACTTTGACTATTATGACGAGTATCAAAAAATAACTTTTTCGGATATTTTAAAAAGATTTTCCGAGCAGTTCAGCGAGGATTTATGCGTAATGTCAGAGATACAGCCAGATACGGAGGAATAAAAAATGGAAATTACAAAGGACATAAGGTATATCGGTGTAAATGACAGGGAAATTGACCTTTTTGAAGGTCAGTTTATGGTGGAAAACGGTATGGCGTACAATTCATACGCGGTTATAGACGAAAAGATTGCCGTTTTTGATACTGTAGACAAGCATTTCGGAGATGAGTGGTTTAAAAATCTTGAAAATGCGCTGTCAGGAAGAACACCCGACTATTTAATCGTTTCGCATATGGAACCTGACCACTCTGCAAATATTGCAAATTTTGCAAAAAGGTATGAAAATGCAAAAATTGTCGCAAGTGAAAAGGCTTTTGCTATGATGAAACAGTTTTTCGGGACTGATTTTGCCGATAGAAAAATATCGGTAAAGGAGGGCGATACCCTTTCTTTAGGAAAACACACACTCACATTTTATACAGCGCCTATGGTACATTGGCCTGAGGTAATAGTGACTTATGACAGCGTTGATAAAGTACTGTTTTCTGCCGATGCTTTCGGAAAATTCGGAACGCTGGACACAGATGAGGACTGGGCTTGCGAGGCGCGCAGATACTATTTCGGCATAGTAGGAAAATACGGCGTGCAGGCAAATGCACTTCTTAAAAAGGCTGAAAATCTTGATATTAAGACAATCTGTCCTCTTCACGGACCTATACTTTCGGAAAATCTTGAGTACTACTTAAATTTATACAAAATCTGGACAAGCTACGGCGTTGAAACAGACGGTGTTGTGGTTTGCTATACATCTGTTTACGGAGGAACAAAGGCAGCAGCGGAGCTTTTGGCGGAAGAACTGGAAAAGGTAGGCTGTCCTAAGGTTGCAGTAAATGATTTGGCAAGATGCGATATGGCAGAGGCGGTTGAAGATGCATTCCGTTACGGCAAAATTGTGCTTGCCACAACTACATATAATGCTGAAATCTTCCCGTTTATGCGCACATTTATTGAAGAACTGAAAGAAATAAATTTCCAGAATAAAACGATTGGTATTATCGAAAACGGCACTTGGGCGCCTATGGCGGAAAAGGTGATAAAACAGGCGTTTGAAACGTCAAAAAATATCACCTTTGCGCAGAATTCGGTACATATCCGCTCGGTTATGACCGATGAAAACAAGCTGGAAATAAAAGCCTTGGCAAAAGAACTTTTATGATTTAAAACACCCTCTTTAAAAGAGGGTGTTTTTGTATAAAATGCATCTGTGCGGGAAAAATAGCATCGAAAAGGAGCATTTATGATTAAACGGATTTTAACGGCTTTTTGTATTGTTTTCATATTTTGCACCCCCTGTTTTGCGGAAGAAACAAAGAGTGCATATATACTGATGGAGAGCGATACAAGACAAGTAATAAAAAAAGAAAATGAAGATATGAGATTGCCTATTGCAAGTACAACAAAAATTATGACAGCTTTAATAGCTCTTGAAAATGCTAAAACAGATGATGTTTTTACGGTATCACAAAACGCGCAAAATCAGGAAGGCTCAAGCATATACCTGCGCGAGGGAGATGAAATGACGGTTGAAAATCTGCTCTACGGTCTTATGCTGAATTCGGGAAATGATACAGCGGTGGCACTTGCCGAGGGCGTTGCGGGCAGTACAGATGCGTTTTGCGGTCTTATGAATAAAAAAGCAAAGGAAATAGGGTGCAAAAATACAAACTTCAAAAATCCAAACGGACTGAATGAAGAGGGGCATTATTCTACTGCATACGATATGGCGCTGATTATGGCATATGCTATGAAAAATGAGGAGCTTGCAAAGATAATGTCCACAAAGCGTTATACTATTGATGACGTGTCGGGTATAACATATCTTAAAAATCATAATAAACTGCTTTGGCAGTACGAATACTGCACAGGCGGAAAGACGGGGTATACCAAGGCTTCGGGAAGATGCTTGGTTACAAGTGCAGAAAAAGACGGAATAAGACTTGTTGCGGTAACGCTTAATTGTCCCGATGATTGGAAAGAGCACACAAAACTGTTTAATTACGGTTTTGAAACTGTCAAGGAAACGAAAGTGATCGAAAAGGGAACTATTCTTGCAACTAAAATAATAAACGGGAGAAAGGTCAATTTAATTGCCGCAGAGGACGCAAAAATACCGCTTGCTGACGGCAGAAAATGCAACATTACAGGTAAAATTCATTTAAAAGGGAAGAATTCTGACATAAAAGTAGGCGACAAATTGGGGTATGCAAGGATTTACTATAATGAATATCCCGTAACCAGCATAGCTGTCAAAAGCGGACAGAATGTAAAAAAAGCCCCTTTTTTCGGCTTTTCCTTCATAAAAAAGCTTATTTTAAAAAGCACGCATCCCAAAACCGTTACCGATTTTGAGCTGCGTGCTTTTGATATATCAGCCAAAGTCCTTTTAAAAGCAGATTTTCATCATATATAATGCTGTGTCTGCAATGCTGTGTGATAAATCGCGAAAGTCCGCCTGTTGCTATAGCGGTAACTTTTTCGCCCAGTTCAGACTCTATTCGGTCAATCATACCGTCAAGCATTGCGGCATTTCCGAAAACCGCACCGCTGTTCATCGCATCGATAGTATTTGCGCCTATAACGCTTTTCGGAGCTTCAAGGCTTATTGACGGCAGGAGAGACGCAACAGAGGAGAGCGCCTTCTGGGAAATCATAATTCCGGGCATAATTGACCCGCCCAAATATTTTCCGTGTTTATCTATAACAAAAATTGTGGTTGCAGTTCCCATATCTATTAAGACTATTGGCGGCTTGAATTCAGCAAGAACGGCCACAGCGCCGACGATAAGGTCACTACCGAGCTGGCTCGGATCATCTATTGCAACTTGTAAATCCTCACAGCCGTTCACTTCAATGGCGTCCGTTCCCGTAACAATTTTAACGGCGGATTTAAGCGCTTTGTTTATCGGAGGCACAACCGAAGAGATTATTGAGCCGTCAAAAGACGAAGGATCAATATCATTAAGGGACAAAATGTTGTTTATTATCACTGCAAGCTCCATATCCGTCTTTTGCGCATCGGTTGTAAGCCTGCCGCTTGAAATAATTTTTCCGTCCTCTATACAGCCTAAAACTATGTTTGTATTTCCTACATCAACTGCTAAAATCATTGCCAATCCTCCTTAAGAATATAAGGATTATACACTTTTGGGAAAGTTTTGTCAATCCCTTACAAGAAAGGCTCTTAATGAATTGATAACAGCAATAATTAAAACCCCCACATCGGCAAAGACAGCAAGCCAAATTGAGGCAATACCAAGTGCACCCAAAAGCATAACTATAGCTTTTACTAAAATTGACAAAACTATATTTTCAT
>JAFZNF010000049.1 GCA_017553025.1 Clostridia bacterium
CTTTTACTATATCTTCAGGAGTTCCGCAAGCGACAACTTTACCGCCTCCGTCTCCGCCTTCAGGTCCCAAATCGATTATATAGTCACAGGTTTTTATCATATCAAGGTTATGCTCGATAACTACAACACTGTTTCCTGAATCTACAAGTTTTTGCAAAACATCGGTAAGCTTATGAACATCAGCTGCGTGAAGTCCCGTTGTAGGCTCATCAAGAACATATATAGTCTTTCCTGTACCCTTTTTTGAAAGCTCTGTGGCAAGTTTCACTCTCTGCGCCTCTCCGCCTGAAAGTGTTGTTGAGCTTTGACCTAATTTAATATATCCGAGTCCTACCTGTTTCAGCGTTTCAAGTTTTCTTTTAAGAGGAGGCAGGTTTTTGAAAAACTCATACGCCTCATCAACCGTCATTTCAAGCACATCATATATATTCTTGCCTTTGTACTTGACTTCAAGCGTTTCGCGGTTATATCTTTTGCCTTTACAAACACTGCAAGGCACGTAAATATCAGAAAGAAAATTCATTTCAATTTTGACTATTCCGTCTCCGCTGCAAGCCTCGCATCTTCCGCCCTTTACATTAAAACTAAACCTACCAGGCGCGTATCCGCGCATTTTTGCGTCATTTGTAGATGCAAATACATTTCGTATATCTCCGAAAAGATTTGTATATGTTGCAGGATTTGAACGCGGAGTTCTGCCGATTGGCGACTGGTCTATATTTATAATTTTATCAAGTTTTGAAATGCCCTCTATTTTATCGTGTTTTCCCGCGTGCGTCATAGCTCGGTTTAAATCCTTTGCGAGCTGTTTATAGAGTATTTCATTTATAAGCGAGCTTTTTCCCGAACCTGAAACGCCCGTAACGCAGGTAAATACACCAAGCGGAATTTCTACATCGATGTTTTTAAGATTATTCTCGCGTGCTCCGCAGATTTTCAGAAAACCTGTTGGTTTTCTGCGTTTTTCCGGTATGGGAACGGATTTTTCCCCACTTAAATACTGCCCCGTAACAGATTTTTTTGATTTCTTTATTTGTTCTGCAGTACCCGTCGCAACAACTGTACCGCCGTTTATACCCGCCCCAGGACCTATATCCACAATGTAGTCCGCAGCATACATAGTATCCTCATCGTGTTCAACCACAATTACCGTATTTCCTATATCTCGCAGGTGCTTAAGTGTTCCGATAAGTTTGTCATTATCGCGCTGATGAAGTCCTATACTTGGCTCGTCAAGTATATACAAAACGCCCATAAGTCCTGAGCCTATCTGCGTTGCAAGGCGTATTCTCTGCGCTTCTCCGCCTGACAGTGTGCCTGACGCACGTGAAAGAGTAAGATAGTCAAGTCCTACATCAAGCAAAAATTGCAGTCTTGCCTTTATTTCCTTTATGATTTGCTCTGCAATCATCATTTCCCTTTTGGAAAGTTTAAGATTTTCGATAAATTTCAGTTCGTAGGCAACAGACATACAGGTAAATTCATAAATATTTTTCCCGCCCACAGTAACGGCAAGTATCTCGCTATTCAGACGCTTTCCGTGACAGACAGGACACTCGATTTCATTTACGAACTTTTCTATTTCGTTTCTTGAGTATTCGGAGGTTGTTTCGTGATATCTCCGCTCTAAATTATTTACTATGCCCTCATATACCGCATTATATGTCCCCGAGCCGTAATTACGCGTATATTTAAACTCGAATTTTTCCCCGCCGGTTCCGTATAAAACGGTATCCTGAACATTTTTTGGTATATCTTTCCAAGGAGTATCAAGCGGAACGTCAAAATGTTCTAAAATGCCCTTAAAATACATATGCGCCATAGTATCGGCAATCCCGGGAGTTGCCCAGCCCATACAGTTTATTGCACCCTCAAAAAGTGTTCTGTTTTCATCAACTATTAAAAGGTCGGGGTCAATTTTTGAAAGTGTACCAAGGCCCTTACATTCGGGACAGGCACCTATCGGATTATTAAAGGAAAAGCTCCTCGGCGCAAGCTCTGTTAAACTTATTCCGCAGTCATCACAAGCAAGATTTTGATTGAATTTCAGTATCTCGCCTCCAAGAATTTCAACCATAACAACATCACCGCTTAATTTAAGAGCGGTTTCTATTGAGTCCGTTAATCTGCTTTCGATACCGTCGCGGATAATGAGTCTGTCTACTATTATTTCAATATTATGCTTTACATTCTTTTCTAAAACTATTTCTTCCGACAAATCATACTGTACGCCGTCTGCTTTTACCCTTACATATCCAGAACGTTTTGCATCTTCAAAAACCTTTTTGTGTTCGCCCTTTTTTCCTTTTATGACGGGCGCGAGAATATGAATTCTCGTATCTGTCGGAAGTTTTAAAATTTTATCGGTTATCTGGTCAACCGTCTGTTTTGATACAACTTTTCCGCATTTCGGACAGTGCGGAATACCGACTCTTGCATACAGAAGTCTTAAATAATCATATATTTCCGTAACCGTACCCACAGTTGAGCGCGGATTTTTAGAGGTTGTTTTCTGGTCAATGCTGATGGCTGGAGAAAGACCTGTAATGCTTTCAACATCAGGCTTATCCATCTGACCCAAAAACTGACGCGCATATTAAGAAAGCGACTCTACATATCTTCTCTGCCCCTCAGCATAAATTGTATCAAATGCCAGTGAGCTTTTCCCAGAGCCTGAAAGTCCTGTTAAAACCA
>JAFZNF010000050.1 GCA_017553025.1 Clostridia bacterium
AGGCGCTAAAAAGGTTGTTATCTCCGCTCCTGCAGGAAACGACCTCAAAACTATCGTTTACAGCGTAAACGAGAAAACTCTCACAAAGGAAGACAAGATTATCTCTGCTGCATCCTGCACAACAAACTGTCTTGCTCCTATGGCTAAGGCTCTTAATGATTACGCTCCTATCCAGTCCGGTATTATGGCTACAATTCACGCATACACCGGCGACCAGATGGTTTTGGACGGTCCGCACAGAAAGGGCGACTTAAGACGCGCAAGAGCTGCTGCTGCAAATATTGTTCCTAACTCAACAGGCGCTGCAAAGGCAATCGGTCTTGTTATCCCTGAACTTAACGGAAAACTTATCGGCGCAGCACAGAGAGTTCCTGTTCCTACAGGCTCAACAACAATCTTAACAGCTGTTGTTAAGGGCAAGGACGTAACAGCAGACGCTATTAACGCTGCTATGAAGGCACAGGCAAGCGAAAGCTTTGGCTATAACGAAGACCAAATCGTTTCTTCCGACGTTATCGGAATGAGATACGGTTCACTCTTTGACGCAACACAGACAATGGTTAGCAAAATCACTGACGATTTGTATGAAGTACAGGTTGTTTCCTGGTATGATAACGAAAATTCATACACAAGCCAGATGGTAAGAACAATCAAGTACTTTGCTGAACTTGGCTAAAATTTAAAAGGGCTGGTATCAGCCCTTTTTTTGTTTGAAAAAACCGATAAGCAGCTTTTCAAAATCTCCCCGCTCGTGCGCATTTCCCATACTGTCATATGAAATGTAGATATCTCCCCTTTTTAAAATGTAGCCCATAAGAACGCCTTTGCTGTTGCAGACCTTATGCATACCCATAATTTTTAAGGTATATCCCTTATAAACGCCGTCTTTATATATTAAATAATCCCCAAATGCATTCTGCTTTATTTTCATAAATGTCACCTCATAAGATATTATAGATGCTTTGCAACTATAAGTCAATAGATGTTTTTCATCTATGTTAAGCTTTTGTAGGGTGATGAAAATGAAACTGTCTTTTGGTGAAAAAGTTAGAAATTTGCGAGAGGATAGCGATTTAACGCAAGCACAGCTTGGTCAAAAAATATGTATGACACAAAGAAAAATATCCTTTATTGAATGTGACAGGTACGAGCCGTCTATTGATGATATCGTTGCTTTCTGTAAATTTTTTAATGTATCAGCCGATTATTTATTGGGAATTAAGGAATAAATATATGTACTTTGGCTTGCCCCAAAGTACCAAAAGGCAAACAAGGGGATAGCCCCTTGTTTATCCCCAAGAATAGCGGCTTCAAACATCACGCAAGTTCGCTAAAAGCTGCGCTTTTGCAAACTTCGTGAACTCGCCTAAAGCGTAGAAACAGGACGGATTGTACTGTCGCTCCCCCCAATACCATATATTTTGCCATACGGCTGGGGATTCCATAAGGGGACAGCCGTCCCCTTTGGTCGTTTGGAGGGTTTGGGGGGATCGAAACCCCCAAAACTTTTGCTTCTTTTGGTTACAAAAGAAGAGAAAAATAAATTTTGGTGGTAATTTTATGGAAAAGAAGAAAAAAACTGCCTGTGAAACCTGTGCATATTATGCATATGATGATGAATATGACTGTTTTATTTGCGAAATGGACTTAGATGAGGACGAAATGTTAAAATTCCTGCAATCGTCCTTTAACAACTGCCCATATTACCGAAACGGCGACGATTATTCCGTAGTCCGAAAACAAAATTAAAATCCTCCCATTTTAGGGAGGATTTTTTGTACTATTTTTAATTTCGTCCAAATATATATGTAGTAACCTGTACTATAAAGGAGGAGCTGTTTGTGACAGACTACAACATTTATCAGGATATAAAAGAGCGTTCGGGCGGCGATGTATATATCGGAGTGGTCGGACCTGTCCGCACGGGAAAGTCAACTTTTATAAAAAAATTTATGGATTTACTGGTAATCCCGAACTTGGAAAACAGTTATCAGGCGGAGCGCACACGCGACGAGCTTCCGCAGTCGGCGGCAGGGCGTACCATTATGACAACCGAGCCGAAATTTGTACCGAATGAGGCGGTTAAAATTTCTCTCGGCGACAACGCGCATATGAATGTGCGTATGATTGACTGCGTCGGCTATATTGTTGACAACTCAACAGGCTACATTGAAGATGATATGCCCCGTATGGTTACCACGCCCTGGTCAGATGAGCCTATGCCGTTTTCCGAGGCAGCAGAGCTTGGTACAAAAAAAGTTATCTGCGACCATTCTACTATCGGGATTTTAATCACAACCGACGGTTCAATCTGCGATATTGACCGTGCAAGCTACATTAAGCCCGAAGCAAGGGTTGTAAACGAATTAAAGGAAATAAACAAACCCTTTGTAATCGTTTTGAACTCACAATACCCCGACTCCGAAGCCTGCCGGAATTTAAGAGCCGAGCTTTCGGAAAAATACGGAGTACCTGTTGTTTGCGCGAACTGTCAGGCGCTTACTGAAAGCGATATTTCAAACATTATGGAAACTGTCTTATTTGAGTTTCCGCTTAATGAAATAACCTTTGATTTTCCAAAATGGTTTATGCGTTTGGGCGGAGAACACTGGCTTTATCAAAAGGTTTTAGACTCTATTAAAACGCAAATCGCTCCGCTTGAAAAAATACGAAGCATAAAAAATCTTAATGACAATCTCTCAGAATATGATTTTATATCCGCTTCCGATATTGACGGTATAGATTTGGGAAACGGAAACGCAACTCTAAGACTTAATGTGCCTGATGAACTGTTCTATCAGATTTTAGGCGAGGAATCAGGCTTTTCAATAGACGGAAGAGAGTCGCTTATCACTCTGATCCGCGACCTTTCCGAAACCAAGGCAAAATACGACAAGGTGGCAGATGCTCTTGAGCAGGTACACACGTGCGGATACGGTATAGTTTCGCCGTCAACCGACGAGCTGTCTTTAGAAGAGCCAAAAATTGTGCGCCAGGGCGGAAGATACGGCGTACGCCTAAAGGCGTCTGCACCAAGCATACATATGATAAAGGCGGATATTCAGGCGGAGGTAAGTCCGATTGTCGGAACGGAAAAGCAATCGCAAGAGCTTGTTCATTACCTTTTGGACGAATTCCAGAATGACCCGTCAAAAATATGGGAGTCCAATATTTTCGGAAAATCTCTTTATGAGCTTGTTAACGAGAGCGTAAATAATAAGCTGGGCAAAATGCCCGACGAGGCACGCCAGAAACTGTCATCAACGCTTGAGAGAATTATAAATGAAGGTAGTGGTGGTCTTATTTGCATAATTTTATAAAATTCTGTATCTCTGCCTTTATTATATCCCTTTTACTGGGTTGCGGAAGGGGTGTGACTATCGACACAGTCGATAAGTCCTTTGCATCAGACACAATCACTGCAAATGTGAAAATTCCAAAGCTTATAGGACTTGCAAGCAAGGATTTGGAGGAGTCGGTAAATGATGAGTTTTTATCAGTCACCGCAGAGCTTTTGGATAAATTTACAGACTCCGCAAAAAAAACGGGCGAACAATCGCTTTTTGATATGGAAACAACCGCGCATTTCAACAAAAACGGGCTTTTGTCAATGGTGACCGATTACGAATACTTTGCAAGAAAAGCACATAAAAACCGTTTCCGTATCGCTAAAAATATTGACACAGAGTCTTGCCTTGAACTTGCGCTTTCCGACCTGTTTGACGGTGACAGTTACATTGACGCGCTTAATAAACTGCTTTCCGACAGCGTCGGCAAAGAGCCTGAAAAGTATGCCGATATCTGGGCTAAGCCAAGAATTTCACAAAATCAGGGGTTTTACATAGACGGCGAAAATCTTGTGATTTTCTACCCGCCCTACGAGCTTTCGTATTATGAGCGCGGATTTGTGGAAATCCCCGTCCCGTTAGAAGAAATATTGACATATTTAAAACCTGAATACCGCGAAATTTTTGCGGAATAGAAAAAGAGCAAAATTGCTCTTTTTTCTTGCCATAACGAAAAAAATAATATATAATACTCTTGGGTGAAGAATATGTTACAGCTTTTTTCCTGTCCGATATATCACATTTTCGGAGTGCCTTGTCCTGCCTGCGGAATTACACGCGCGTATATTCTGTTATTTTCAGGGCGGATTTATGAGGCATTTTTAATGCACCCGTTATTTTTACTTCCGCCCATTTTCCTGTTTCGGAAAATGCGTCGGAGATGGGTTTTATTTTCGGTTATAGCCGTATTTTTGGCGGTTTACATAATCCGATTTGCACTGCTTTTTCCAACGGTTGCGCCCTTTAACTATAACAGCGATTGTCTTTTGGGAGGAATACTATGAGTATCAGCAATAAACAAACGATAAAATGTCCCGCCTGCGGCGAAATTTCTGACCTTACCGTATGGCAGTCAATAACGGTTTCGGACAGCCCCGACATAAAGGCGGATTTGCTTAAGGGTAAGGTTAATATATTTTCCTGCGGTGCGTGCGGACAAAAAGCGCTGTTCCCTGCGCCCGTTTTGTATACTGATGATGAAAGAAAATTGGTTATTTCCTTTTCACCGCAAAGTACAAAAGATGCGCGGGCACGGATTTTTGAGGAAATAAAAAAATCCTCCGAAAAATCGGGGGAACTCAAAAACTATCCTGACTATAACCTGCGCTTTGTAACCTCTTATAACGAGTTTTTGGAGAAAATCCTGATTTTTGACGGCGGTTTCAATGATAAAGTAATTGAAGTCATAAAACTTTTGGTTCTCGCGCAGGATAGCGAGAAAATGGCGCAGAGAACCTGCATTTTCGGAAAATCTGACGGAGATGAAATTGAATTTTTAGTGCAGGACACTAAGGAAAATCAGGTTTATACTTCACGCGTACCGCTTTTAACATACGAAACCATAAAAAAACAGCTAAAGGAAAGCGGCGTAAAATTTAAAAGTTTCAATTGGGAAATGGTAGACAGCGACTATGCCGCAAGCCTTTTGCGGGGCGCAAATAATACGCTTTAGCGCATCTCTCCCAATTTGTCGGAAATTTTTGCAAACTCCGAAAGTCCGAGCCTTTCACCGCGCACCAAAGCGTCTATGCTAAGTGTTTGGAGCATAGATGAAAGTGCGCTTTTTTCTATGCCAAAATCTCCCGAAAGGCAGTTTACTAACGTTTTGCGTCTGTGCAGGAATGCTGATTTTACAACCTTAAAAAACAATTTCTCATCATTTACCAAAACGCTCGGCTTTTTTAAAACCTGCATACAAAGAACCGCGGAGTCCACCTTTGGGGCGGGGTAAAAGCTCTCTTTAGGCACAGTACATACAATCCGCGGATTTGTGTAGTAATTGCAAAGTACGGTTATCGCACCGTAATCCTTTGAGGCAGGCTTTGCCGCTATTCGCTCTGCAACCTCTTTCTGCACCATAACCACGATATTTTTCACGGGCAGTTTTGCCTCAATAATGCTCGTAATTATTGGCGTGGTTATATAATACGGCAGATTTGCGGCAATGCTTATCTCCTTTCCGCCGAATTCGCGTTTAATCAATTCCTTTACGTCCATTTTAAGGATATCGCCCTCGATAATTTTCACATTATCGCAATCAGCAAGAGTAAAATCAAGCACGGGAATAAGACGGCTGTCGATTTCAACCGATACCACCTTTTGCGCAGATTTAGAAAGCCTTTTTGTCAGGACGCCAAATCCGGGTCCGATTTCCAAAACACCGTCGGTAATTTGCGCCGCATCTGCGATTTCGTCCAAAACGGCGCTGTCTAAAAGGAAATTTTGTCCCAATCCCTTTGAAAATCCAAAATCAAATTTGCGCTCAATCTCTTTTATCGTGCGTATGTCTGTTAAATCCATAATTTTGCCTTTCCCAAAAAATGGGGACGCCCAAAAGACGTCCTCAAAATCAGTCTAAAATATAAACAATCGCGGTGCGTCTGCCAAATCGGACACATTCGCCCTCCGAGTTGTAAAAAAGGTCGATTTTGTTGCCCTTGATTGCACCGCCTGTGTCGCCTGCGACGCAGTAGCCGTAAGACCAGCTTTTGCCGTCGTCGGTGGATTCCACGTAAAGCCTTGTGCCGAGCGGGATAACTTTCGGGTCAACGGCAATTACTCCGTATTGAGGCGTTCTTCCCGATGCGGTTTTAGTTCCCGAATGGTCGGTGTACGCCGTTGCGGTGACGGTCAGCTTTTTAGAATAATTAAGCGTCGCGCCCGCATTTGCGGTTACCGTCTTTTTCCCCTGCGCGGATTTTTTTGCAGTTTCGCCCGTGCCGACAGCAACAACCTGAGAAACAGGGTTTTTGAGTATGACCTCGGATACAACCTCGCGTTTTACCTCAATGCCGTTTTCGGTTGTGACATTGTACGTGACACGCTTTAACCCGTTTTGTCCCTTGGTTTTGATTTGAGTTTTGCCCTTTTTTAAGGTTTTGTCGGAAACCTCTTTTGAGGAAAAGGGGATTTCCTTGTCAACCGTGATTTGCTCCTCTAAAACGCGGAAAACGTTTACGTGCATATCCTCGGTAATGGCATCGTCCAAGGACGGCTCGACACGGTCTGTCAAAGTAATGGTAACGCCCGCCTCTTCAAAAGCCTCGCGCACCGTCTTTTTTGTTGTTGTGATAATTTCGACGTTTCCGTCAATTGAGAGCGTAAATTTTCGGCTCTTGCGAATGATAATCCGCGCGCCGTCATAAAGCTCGTCATCAGGGAGCATACTGATTTTATCAAATTCCCCGACTTCAATATTATTTTCGGCGAGGAACTCGGAAACAGAGTCCTGCCTCGTGGTAAATTTTTGTGTAATCTCGCTGTCCGAAAAAGCGTCAACTAAAACGAGTGTAACACGCTTTGCCTTGATATCCAAAACAGCACCGGTGAGTAGTGTAAGAATGCCCGTCAGCATAAATACGGCAATAATTACGGAAAGAAAATTCCTTGCTTTACTGCCTTTTTTATTAAGCAACATTTTACTATCCTCCTAACAGATACCGTAACATTATATCCCTATGATATGCGATTGTCAAGAAAATTATTACAAAATTGTTGCATTTAGCCTAATTTATTGGTATTATTTGGTAATTTTTGCGATAGTTTTGGTTGATTTGTACGAAAAATAAATGGTTTAAAATCGGCTTTTTTCATTAAAAATCCACTGTTTTTGGGCAGGTTTTGGCGTAAAATCCCTTTATTTCTGTATAAATCAGCCTGTTTTTGCCAATAATAAAAAATATAGGATAAGAGATAAAATATTACGAAAATATTAAGATTTTTACTATATATTGAGTTTGAAAGGGGACATTTTAAATGAAAAACACAACGCATAGGGTAGTAATTTTAAAGAATGTAAATTCGGACATTATATCGCAGGCAATATTGATTTTAAAAAATTCGGACGGGGTTTGTGAATCGTCGGTTTTGGAGGAGGCGGAAAGAGTTGTGGAAAAATATATGAATGATAATATGGCTTTTTCCGATAAAAACAAGGGCAGATTTATGGTGTCGTTTTTGGGTGTGTCGGTTTTGATTTTCTCGCTGATTTGTATTTTTGCGTTAATGAAAATGTTTTAATATGCAAAAAGGATTGACCGAAAAGGTCAATCCTTTTAAACGTTTTATTGAAATCTTACCACTCGTAAACGCCGATTTGATCGTCACCGGCAGTAGTTCGGCCTGTTAAAGTCAGGTAAACTGCCTGTAACTCTTTTTGTTG
>JAFZNF010000051.1 GCA_017553025.1 Clostridia bacterium
CATCTTTCTGCATATCTCGAGGCATATATGTCGATGAAATACGGTATAAATTCGGAACAAATCCAACAGGGGTACCATAACATCTTCCAAAAATATGAAAACCGCACTATTGCGTCGGTTGATTTTGGACAGCTGTTTGATTATTTCAGATTATGATAAAAAAAGAACTTACAAAAAGCGAAACAAAGGAAAAGGCCCTGAGGCTTTTGGCTTTCCGCGCACATTCGGAAAAGGAGCTTACAGAAAAGCTTAAAATGGCAGGCGCTAAAACAGAGGACATAGCTTCTGTTATGGAGTTTGTCAGGGAATACGGCTTTGTAAATGATGCGGAATATTCGGCTCATCTTGCAAAGGATTTGCAAAACTTAAAAAAGTACGGGAAAAGACGAATTGTATCAGAGCTTAAAAAAAGAGGAATAAGCGCAGAAAATATAGACTCGGCACTTTCGGAGCTTTCGAACGGGGAAGAGGATTTGCTTTTTCCGCTTATTGAGAGAAAACTCGGAAGTAATTTTGAGAAGAAAAATATTGATAAGACAATACGCTATTTTATATATCGCGGCTATGATTTTGATGATATAAAGGCGTGCATTGAAAAAATAAGACAGGAAGCAGAAGAATGAAAATAGGTATGGTATCGCTCGGCTGTGCAAAAAATCAGACCGACGCGGAAATAATGCTCGGAATACTTGCAGAGGCGGGGCATAAAATTGTAAACTCTCCCAAAGAGGCGGAGGCAATTATAGTAAACACCTGTGGATTTATAACGCCTGCAAAACAGGAGTCGATAGACGCGATTTTGGAGATGGCACAGTATAAAAAAGAGGGCAAATGCCGTCTTTTGATAGCGACGGGCTGTCTTGCCGAGCGCTATAACACCGAAATGGAAAAGGAAATTCCGGAACTTGACGCGATAGTAGGAACCGGAGATTTTGACAAGATAGCAAAAATCATCAAAAAGAGCGAAAACGGTGAAAAAATATGCCTTTTCGGGCATCAGAATTATACCCTGCCGGAGAAATTGCCGAGGATTTTGTCAACTCCGTTTTACACCGCATATGTAAAAATTGCCGACGGCTGTGACAATAACTGCACATATTGTGCAATTCCGAAAATCCGCGGGCATTATAAAAGCCGAAAAATTGAGGATATTATAGATGAGGCGGTAAGACTTTCGGAAAACGGTGTAAAGGAACTCATTTTAATAGCCCAGGACACAACAAGATACGGCATTGACTTATACGGCGAGCCGTCGCTTGCAAGACTTTTGTCCGAGCTTTGCAAAATAGAAAAAATACATTGGATACGTACGCATTATTTCTATCCCGAGGCAATAACCGACGAGCTTATCCGCGTTATGGCGGAAAACGAAAAAATCTGTCCGTATGTGGATATGCCCATTCAGCACATAAATGATGATATTTTAAGGCGTATGGCAAGGCGGACAAATAGGCGCCAGACGGAGGAAAGAATAAAAAGTATCAGGGCGCGTATTCCCGATGCAGCTATACGGACATCTATAATAGCAGGCTTCCCCGGAGAAACCGAGGAACAATTCCGCGAGCTTGCAGAGTTTATAAAAGAAGTAAAGTTTGAAAGAATGGGAGTTTTTGCCTATTCAAAAGAGGAGGGTACACCCGCATATGATTTTCCCTGCCAGATTGAGGACGGGGAAAAAGAACGGAGAAAAAATGAGCTGATGGAAATTCAGCAGAAAATTTCCCGTAAAAATAATAATGAAAAAATAGGCACCGTGCAAGAGGTCCTTTGCGAGGGCTATGATGCGGACAATTTTATGTATTTTGGCAGAAGCCGCGCCGACAGTATAGATGTTGACGGGAAGGTGTATTTTGCATCAAGCGATGAAGTGGAAATCGGGACATTTGTAAAGGTAAAAATCCTTGATGCAGATGAATATGACCTAACAGGTAAAACTTTGGAGGAGTGAATTATGAATTTACCTAATAAACTTACAATACTAAGGGTTATTTTGGTGCCTGTTTTTATGGCATTTATGCTTGTAATACCCAAAAACACCGCATATGTAACCGTTTCGGCGTTGATTTTTATTATAGCATCACTCACCGACACTCTTGACGGATACTTGGCAAGAAAAAACGGACTTGTAACAAATTTCGGGAAACTTATGGACCCGCTTGCCGATAAAATGCTGACCACGGCGGCGTATTTGGGACTTTTAACTATGGGCAGAGCCTCCTGCTGGGCGGTTATGCTTATTTTGACGAGAGAATTTATCGTATCCGGCATAAGACTTGTTGCGGCGGGAAACGGTACGGTAATTGCCGCATCGGTATGGGGCAAGGCAAAAACAATATTCCAGATGGTTTCAATAATTGCGGCATTTTTGGTAATGTACCCAATCTGCCCTGTAGATACAGGAATTCTGATAACAAACATTCTTGTTTGGATTTCGGCGGTTATTACCGTAATTTCGGGCGCTGATTATGTCATAAAAAATCTGGAAGTTTTTAGGGAAGCAAAATGAAGAGGATTATAAGCAGGGTGCGAAAAGCGGTTGAAGATTATGATATGATAGCCGACGGCGACAGGATTGCGGTAGGCGTTTCAGGCGGAAAGGACAGCTTGGTGCTTTTGGGAGCGCTTGCGGGACTTTCGCGGTTTTATCCCAAAAAATTTGAGGTAAAGGCGCTCACGCTTGATATGGGATATAAATCGGATTGGTCAAAAGTTGCAGATTACTGCGGGTCGCTCGGCGTTTCATACACGGTAAAACCCACAAATATCAAGGAAGTGGTTTTTGATTACAGGCAGGAGGAAAATCCTTGCTCGCTCTGTTCAAAGCTGCGCCGCGGCGCATTAAATGACCTTGCAATAGATGCGGGCTGTAACAAAGTTGCGCTCGGACACCATAATGACGACGTTTTAGAAACCTTCCTTTTAAGCCTTTTATACGAGGGCAGAATAAACTGTTTTTCGCCTGTTACGTATCTTGACAGAACAAACCTTTACTCCATAAGACCTTTAATATATGTCAGGGAATGTGACATAAAAAGTACGGCAAACAGATTAAATCTCCCGATAGTGAAAAGCTCCTGCCCTGCCGACGGTGCGACAAAACGGGAGGATATGAAGGAAATTATAAAAATGCTTGATAAAAGGGTTAATCCCGGGCTAAAAAAACGTATGTTTACAGCAATACAGAACGGAAAAATTGAGGGTTGGGAGAAAAAAACCAACTTATAAGGAGAAAAATATGCTTTCAAAAGTAAATTCTGTGGGACTTATGGGAATGGACGGATTTGCCGTAAGTGTAGAGGCGGATGTAACAGGCGGTCTGCCAGGTTTTGAAATAGTAGGTCTTGGCGATGCAGCGGTAAAGGAAGCAAGAGAGCGCGTAAGGTCGGGCATAAAGAATTCAGGATACATATTTCCCTCAAAAAAAATTGTTGTGAATATGGCGCCTGCATCTATGCGCAAGGAAGGCTCAGGCTATGACCTGTCAATAGCTGTTGCCATTATGGCAGCAACGGGACAAATACCCAATCCTAAGGAAAGCTCGGTCTTTATAGGCGAGCTGTCTTTAGACGGCAGTGTAAACCATATTTCAGGAATACTGCCGATGGTAATATCAATGTTCGAAAAGGGGTACAGAGATTTTTATGTCCCCGAAACTGCGGCAAAAGAGGCGGCAGTTGTTGCGGATACAAATATATATCCCGTAAAAAAGCTGTCGGCTCTTTTGAGCCATTTGAAAGACGATGAAAAAATAGACCCTTATATTAAAGGCGCGGAGGACATAGTAAGCCAAAAAGCAGACACATTTCTTGATTTTTGTGATGTAAAGGGACAGGAAAGTGCAAAACGTGCCTTGGAAATTGCCGCAGCGGGTAATCATAACGTACTTTTAATAGGCCCTCCGGGGACAGGCAAAACAATGCTTGCACAGCGTATGCCATCAATACTTCCCGACCTTTCCTTTGAGGAGTCGCTTGAGGTTTCAAAAATACACTCTATAGCAGGCACTTTGAATAAAGATGCTCCTCTTATTACGGGCAGACCGTTCAGAAATCCGCATCATACCATTTCTACTGTGGGGCTTTCGGGCGGAGGGACTGTTCCAAAACCCGGCGAGCTGTCATTGGCGCATAACGGCGTTTTGTTTCTTGATGAACTTCCTGAATTCAGGCGTGATGCGCTTGAGGTAATGCGCCAGCCTTTAGAAGACGGAAAAGTCACAATATCCCGCGTGAATGCGACGCTTACATATCCCTGCAATCTTATGCTTATAGCAAGTATGAACCCTTGCAAGTGCGGATTTTTAGGCGACAGCAGAAGACGTTGTACTTGTACGCCGAACCAGATAAATCAATACCGCTCCAAAATCTCAGGGCCGCTTTTGGACAGAATTGACATTCAGGTAGAGGTTGCAAGTGTCGATTATGATGATTTGAATAATGGGCAAAAGGGCGAAACGTCTGCAAAAATAAAGGAAAGGGTAAATGCGGCAAGACAAATACAGAGGGAGAGGTATAAGGACTATAAAATCTATTCAAATTCACAGCTCACAGCAGGTATGCTCTCTGAATTTTGCCGTATAGACAGTGCGGCAAGCGATATTTTGAAGATGGCGTTTGAGAAAATGGGACTTTCTGCAAGAGCACATTCGCGGATTTTAAAGGTCGCAAGAACAATTGCCGATTTGGCAGGAGAAAAAGATATAAAAGCGGGACATATAGCGGAAGCTGTTCAGTACCGCAATCTGGACAGAAAATTTTTTGTATAGATTAAAACGGTCGGCATTTGCCGACCGTTTTTCTATCTTTTAATTTTTTTCGTTGTGGTTTTTTCGAATTCGCTTTCGCGGAATTTAATTTTGTGAATTTGTTTGTATTGAGCAACAGACTTATTTAATTCATTTTTTACAGCGTCTTCGATTTTGTCCTTAAATGACATATCTTCGGCGTATATTTCGGCGGTTATAAAGCCGTCCTCAGCATAAACCAACACTTCTGTTACGCCCTCAATTCTGCCGATTAAGTATTCAAGCTCTTCGGGATATACGTTTTTGCCGTTGTCGAGAATGATGATATTTTTCTTTCGGCCCGTAATAAATACAAAGCCGTCCTCATCAATCTTGCCGACATCTCCCGTTAAAAACCAGCCGTCTTTAAACACCTGTGCATTTGCCTCGGGATTATTGTAGTAGCCGAGCATAACGATATCGCCCTTAACGCAAAGCTCACCCTCGCCGTCCTCGTTTTCGTTTATAACCTTCATTTCAACATCTTTTATCGGTTTTCCGATACTTCCGAGCTTGTTGCCCTTTAGAAGACTAAGTGATACAATCGGCGAACATTCGGTAATTCCGAAGCCGTTTACAACCTTAATTCCCAAATCGTCAAAGCCTAAAATAAGCTCATCAGGGATAGGTGCACCGCCCGTTATAATCATTTCAAGATTTCCGCCAAAGGCGTCGATTACCGACTTAAAGAATTTGCGGCGCAGGTCAATTCCGACTTTTCGGAGTCCGTTGCTGACCTTAATCATATTTTTAAGGAGCTTGTCTTTGCCCGATTTTGCGGCATTTTTCCAGATAGATTTGTAAAAACTTTCCACAAAAAGCGGAACTACTGAGATGTGCCCCGGCTTTGCCTCGTTTATATCGCGGAGGATATACTTTAATCCGCCGTTTATGAACACGGGGGACCCGCAGTAAAACTGGCAGAGAATACAAGCCATCATACCGAAAGTATGGTTAAGCGGAAGAACGCAGACAGTGCCTTTTGGGAACTTAAGCGACTCTATTGACAAAATCATATCCGACATAATATTCCGCTGGCAGAGCATAGCGCATTTCGGAACACCCGTTGTGCCTGATGTAAAGATAAAAATGCAAGGTTTTTCAAGGTCGAACACGAATTCTGTAACTTTGGTTTCGTCAAGCTGTGACCTGCCCTTATCTACTGCCTCGGAAAAGTTGTCAAGGCAAAGGCTGTGCTCAAGTTTATCCTGCAGGATTTCGGCAAGCTCCGCCTTTTTTGATGAATAAACAAGAGTTTTCGCACCGCAGGCATCAAAAAGAGTGGCAGCCTCGGCGGGCTTTAACTCTTTATCAAGCGGAACTATGGCGTTGTTTGATATAATTGCCGCAAAATAGGTAATAATCCACTCATAGCTGTTTTCGCCGTAAAGCGCGATTTTTTCGTCGCGAATTCCAAGCCCTGCGAAATAGCTTGCAAGAGATATGGCATCGTCAGCGACTTGCCGAAAAGTAATAGAGACTTTCCTGTCGCCCTTAAAATAATGAAAGGCAAGCTCATCAGGCTGTTTTTCAGCGACCTTCAAAATCATATCCCTAAGGTCTGAGTAGTGTGGGATTTCGTACCCCCTTGCGTTAGACATAATTATTCCTCCTTATTTTCAGCGGACATTTTGGCGGTCTGGTCGGCGGTAATAAGTGCGTCGATAAGCTCGTCAATAGCACCGTTTAAAATCTGTTCCAATTTATATAATGTAAGATTTATTCTGTGGTCGGTAACGCGGCTTTGCGGGAAATTGTAAGTCCTTATACGCTCGCTGCGGTCGCCCGAGCCGATTTGTGACTTTCTCGCGTCGGCAATCTGCGAGTTTCGTTCTGCCTCCATAACCTCAAAAATGCGTGAGCGAAGAATTTTCATTGCCTTGTCCTTGTTCTTAAACTGCGACTTTTCGTCCTGGCAGGAAACGACAATACCTGTCGGCAAGTGTGTTATGCGTACGGCAGAATCGGTGGTGTTAACGCATTGACCGCCCGGTCCGCCTGCACGGAAAACATCAATTCGCAAATCATTGGGGTTAATGTCAACTTCAACCTCTTCAACCTCAGGAAGTACGGCAACCGTTGCGGCGGAGGTCTGAATACGCCCCTGAGATTCGGTTGTAGGAACACGCTGGACGCGGTGAACACCGCTCTCAAACTTAAGTCTTGAATATGCACCCTCACCGTTTACCGAAAAGGTAACTTCTTTAAAACCGCCGATGTCGGTAGGGTTGGAGGATAAAATTTCGGTTTTCCAATTTTTGCTCTCGGCGTACATAGAGTACATACGGAAAAGGTCCGCGGCAAAAAGTGCCGCCTCCTCGCCTCCTGTACCTCCGCGGATTTCGATAATAACATTCTTTTCATCGTTGGGGTCTTTGGGGAGGAGCAGAACTTTAAGGCGTTC
>JAFZNF010000052.1 GCA_017553025.1 Clostridia bacterium
CTCAATTTCATCTTCATCGTCCGCCGTAACGTTATATATCGTGAGTCCGTATATGAATGAGTAACTTCCGGATACCTCTGCAATTTGTGTTGTGTTTTGAAGTCCTGCAACAGTCTTGCTTGAATTAACACCATGTCCGAATGCATATGTCTTAGTCTGTCCGCCAGACTCTGTTACAGTAAATCCCGGATGTGCGCCTATATCAGTAAGAGATATATCTGCGCTGTCAATTGTAACCTTGCCGAGGAAACCAATCGACCACGTGCCATCATCGGCTTGAAGTGATAAATACGGTGTGCCTGCTGTCTGACCGCCCTTATTAAGCATCACAGCCGTCGCATTTCCCACCTTATAATAGAAGGTAGCTACTGTATTAACCGTATCGTTAAACACTATTTTATACACTCCGGAAGCCTGCTCCCTTATCTTATACGAAATAGGCTGAGATGCACTGGCAAGCGTGTACTGATTTATGTACTGAACCTCACCGTCAACAAGACCGTCCGACTCTGCGCCGTACTTATAGCTGATTACGGTAAGCTCTTTTCCCGATGTCACTCCGGTTACATCAAAATTAATCGTATCACCCGGTCTGAACGCGGGCATATTGGATTTGTTATTATAGTCGCTCTGCAACGTTGTTTTGCCGTTGTAAATCGCCCCGCCGGTACGTGTCACGGTACCTGTTTCAATGTCTGCAAGCGCAGATGTTGTGAGGCAAAGCACTGACGCAGCTAAAAATAATGAAATTGCTTTCTTCATCATTGTAACTCATTCTCTCCTTTTTAGTCCTAAAATATATCATTTTTATCCCATAAGGTTATTTATACATTATGTATTGTACCATACCGATACATTGTTGTCAAGAAA
Source organism: Clostridia bacterium (assembly GCA_017553025.1). The sequence goes on from JAFZNF010000052.1 coordinate 871, forward strand.
AATTTAAAAATATTTTGAAATTATTTTATAGGCGTTGGGGTGAACCTCAAGTCCGCGCTTTTTATTGACTCTTACCGTTGCTTTTACACATTCAAAAAACGCCTTATCTATGTCATTTTCCGCAATTTTGCGTATTTTTTTTACGTCAGGAAAATTTCTTTGCGGTTCAATTAAATCCGCCACAAAAACTATTTTCTCCAAAAGGCTCATATCGGGTCTTCCGACAGTATGCCACCTTATTGCGCTTATTATCTCTCTGTCCGATATGCCGAATTCGCATTTTGCAGTTTCTGCTCCGAGCTTTGCGTGAACAAGTGCAGGATTTTTAAGTTCAAATTCATCAAGCTCCACTTCAAGGTCACGGCAACGCTCATAAATATTATCCATATTTTTTGCATTATCGTGCAAAAGTCCCGCAATTTCCGCCTTTTTCCCGTCCGCGCCATACAGTTTCGCAAGATGTACCGCTGTATCGCGAACGCCTAAGCTATGCAAAAACCTTTTGGGCTCAAGCATAGTCTTTAGCTTTTCTTCAAAATCGGGCACGCTCTTATATATATTGTTCCTTTTTATAAACTCCCACACCTTGCACGGAAGTCTGTCCTCTGCGCTTATACCGTTTTTTATATCCTCCCTTATTTTGCTTGAGGAAATCTCTATCTTTTCGCCCGCAATCGGGAGTGCAAAGTCGGATTTTACCGTTCCTCCGTTTCTGTCATACACCAAAAGAGTGCAAAGTTTTAAAATCCCCTGCGGATTATGCCACTTATCAAAATCCCTGAGAGAGTCCCCGCCGATTATGAAATAAAGGTCTGCATCAGGGTAATCTTCCCTAAAATGCAAAAGCGCGTCCTCGGTATAAGAATACTCTCCGCGGTTTACCTCCCAGTCGCACGCAGAAAAGCCTTCTATTCCCAAAATCGCACGTTTTACCATAATATGCCGGATTTTCGCGTCCAAAACCTGCTGGTCCTTCTTATGCGGAGGATTTCCGCTCGTCAAAAAAATGACTTCATCAAGCCCGTACTGAAGCTTTGCAAGATGCGCTATTTTCAGGTGTCCGTTGTGAATAGGGCTGAAGGTTCCGCCCAAAATACCTATTTTGCACATTTTTTCGGCAACTCTATCTTTCTGTTTTTTTCTTTATTTGCACGTTTATAAATCACAAATTTTGAACCTATTGCCTGCACAGGCTCGGCTTTCAGCTTTTGTGATACTTCCGAAAGCGCCTCCTTTGTGTCCAGAAGCGAAGTTTCCAGAATATGCACCTTTATAAGTTCTCTTGTTTCAAGCGCAAGTGCAAGCTGAGATATTACCTCGTCGGTAATTCCCGCTTTTCCTATCTGGAAAATCGGGTCCAATCCATTTGCCTGCTTCCTTAAAAATGCACGCTGTTTACTCGTTATCATAGCTTTTTCCTTTCAAACTCAAGACCTTGCCCTTGCCTTTGCGCGGAGGTCGGTTTTGAGTATCTTTTTTCTCATTCTCAAGTGCTTGGGCGTTACCTCTAAAAGCTCGTCGTCTGCAATAAAATCAAGGCACTGCTCTAAAGACAAGTCCTTAGGGGGCACAAGCTTTAACGCATCGTCCGAGCCTGATGCTCTTGTATTTGTCGCGTGCTTTTTCTTGCACACATTTACCGCAATATCCTCATTTCTTGCATTTTCGCCTACAATCATACCCTCATAAACTTCGACGCCTGCACCTACAAACAGTGTTCCGCGTTCCTGCGCATTAAAAAGTCCGTAGGTTATACTTGTTCCCGTTTCCCACGCAACAAGCGCACCGCGGTTCCGCGGTTTTATTTCGCCCTTATAAGGCTCATATCCCTCCAAAATGCTGTTTATAATACCTGTTCCTTTTGTCGCCGTCAGCATCTCACTGCGGTAGCCGATAAGCCCTCTTGACGGAATTAAAAATTCAAGCCGTGTATAGTTTTGGGCAGTCGGTTCCATATTTGTCATTTCCCCGCGTCTTGCTATTATCCCGTCCATTATCACGCCCGTGAATTCGTCGGGAACATCAACCGTGAGTCTCTCTATCGGCTCGCATTTTACGCCGTCTATATTTTTATAGATAACAACAGGATTTGATACCTGAAATTCATATCCCTCACGGCGCATATTTTCTATAAGCACCGAAAGGTGAAGTTCGCCTCTTCCAGATACGGTAAATGCCTCGGTCGAGTCGGTTTCCTCAACTCTTAAACTGATATTTGAGTCAAGTTCTCGGAAAAGTCTTTCGCGAAGATGCCTTGACGTTACAAACTTTCCGTCCTTACCCGCAAAGGGGGAATCGTTTACGCTGAAGGTCATAGAAAGCACAGGCTCGTCAATCTTTACAAAAGGAAGCGGTTCGGGCGTACTTGCATCACACAGAGTATCCCCTATATTGATGTCGGTTATTCCCGAAATTGCGACAACATCTCCTGCGCCAAGCTCGTCTGCGGTAATTTTGGAAAGTCCCGAAAATGTGTAAAGTCTTACCGCTTTACCGTTTTGGCGTTTTCCGTCCGCCTTGCACAAAACTAAAGGCATACCTGTTTTTATTCTGCCCCTTTGTATCTTACCCACGGCAATACGTCCTGTATATTCATCATAGTCAATATTCGAAACCAGCATCTGAAAGGCTCCGCCGTCCTCACACTTCGGGCACGGAATTTCATTTACGATAAGTTCAAAAAGCTCCTTTAAGTCCTCTCCCCGCTTTTCGGGAGAATATTCGGCTGCGGCCCAGCCGTCGCGCCCCGACGCAAAAATTACAGGCGTGTCTATCTGTTCCTCGCTCGCCCCAAGGTCTATAAAAAGATCCAAAACCTCGTCAACTACCTCATAAGGTCTTGCGTTCGGGCGGTCAACCTTATTTACTACTATTATCGGACGCAAATCAAGCGCCAGCGCTTTGGAAAGCACAAATCTCGTCTGAGGCATACAACCCTCAAAGGCGTCTACCAAAAGCAGGACTCCGTCCGCCATTTCAAGACCTCGTTCCACCTCTCCGCCAAAATCCGCGTGCCCTGGGGTATCTATTATATTTATCTTCGTATCTTTATAATAAAGCGCCGTATTTTTTGCAAGTATCGTTATTCCGCGTTCTCTTTCCAAATCGTTCGAGTCCATAACGCGCTCTTCCACCTGCTCGTTTTCACGGAAAATTCCGCACTGCTTAAGCATCGCGTCCACCAATGTCGTCTTCCCGTGGTCAACGTGTGCAATTATTGCGATATTTCTTATGTTTTCGCGGTTTGTCATCCGTATTCCTCCCGTTAAATCCGATTATTTTCCTATTTTATCACAAAATTTTTGTTTGCACAATAGCAATATTACCGAAAAACAGCGGTACAAACCGCTGTTTTGTAGAGTTTTTATATATATGTTAATTCCCAAGGTATGTAAAATGCATATAATCGTGCAGTCTTGACCACGCATTTCCGCCCCAAGCCCAGCCGTATTTTGCAAATATCCTTACAACCGAGCCGTTTTGGGGAATTGAATACGGATTTTCAAGAGGGCGCCAAAAACTTCCCGTAATCGCCTCGCCCGTATCTGCATAACAATAATAATTTTCATCATAATTTATGTCTATGCAAGTGCCGTAGCTATGCTCCGAAACTTTCCCCATAGCGCTGTTGCGCCAGCTGTATCCGCCGATGTTTTTTATAGGGAACTTCTCTGCATCATCAAAAATTTCGGTGAAAATTCTAACGACCTCTTCCGCAAGATTTGCATTCACCATAAGCTCCATCTTAGATGATGTTTTTGTTCCGTCAGCCTTTAAGTGCCAGACGGGAATTTGAACGGTCGCCATATTCGCGTCCGCCTCTTCCTTGGTTTTAAACGGCTCGCCTGTCGGAAATACCCTTTTATACTTCGCATCTTTTGTTGTTAAGACTTCAAACCGCTTTTCTTCTTCGTTATACTGCACCTCAACAGGCTCGGAGTATACCGCCTTTTGTCCGTCGGATACCGATGCAACGGTTATCGTATATTTTTTACCTATATCAAAATTCCCTGTAGTTATGCCTGCGCTTGCCTCAACAGATGCGCTGACATCAATGCAGTTATAATCCTCGTCTTTTACTATGACTATGTACTCTTTTGCCGACGGTTGCCTGTCCCACGCAACTGAAAGCTCGCCTGAAACGTTATCTCCGTCCTGCATATTTACAATCTGCGGTTTTTCATACGTTTTCGCGTCAGGCTGGAATTTCTCTTCGCTTCGGCTAACAATCGCAACCGCCTGTTCCCTCGTTGCATTTGCGTGCGGGCTGAGTTCGGTTTCCGATACTCCGCTCATAAGTCCGTATTTGACTGCTTTTACAAAATCAAGCGACGCCCAGCTGTCAACAGCTCCGAAATCTTTATAAGAATATGCCTTTTCGGATTTTATATCCGATACCGTCAAATCCTTTCCCGCGGTTTCAAGCGTATTTACAAGAATTTTTGCCATCTCCTGACGCGTAATCGGGTCATACGGGCAGAATTCTGTTTTGGTTTTACCGCTTACTATCCCCAAAGAATACGCCTTTACTATAAAATCATCACTGCAGTCGGTAAAAGGGCAGTCAAAAAGTTTTACACTGCCTTTATACATTGTATCGTACATATTCACCGCAAGATTGCAAAACTCACCGCGCGTTACATTATCCTTAAGGTTGCCTACTGCAATGCTTAAAGGTATCAGTCCCTTTCCGCTCGCGGAAAAATAATCATTTCTTGCCCAATCGGAAAATTCCGCACCGTATGCCGTTTGCGAAAAAATAATCAAAACCGACGCAAGCGCAATCAAAATCCTTTTCAACTTAATTCACCCTTTTTCTGCAATTTACAGGTTTAGTTTAGCATACCAAAAAATAAACTTCAAGATATATTTTGTAAAAAAAGCGTGAAAAATGCAGGAAATTGTACCCTTATCTTACAGATATAACTACTTATATACGGGGTTTGACAGTTTCTCCATACTCGGCATATCCGATAAAACCGGCAGGGAATACTGCGTACCTGATTTTTCCCACGCTGTTTCATCCCAGCCCAGAAGTCCGTTTTCCGATAGCGGTTTTAAGTAAAATTCTGTATTTAAAAGGTCTGCGGCAGTCCTTTTTGTTCCGTTTTTCTCGATTTGCGGAACAGTACCTGCGTTTATACGCATCTGCGCACATCTGTAATTATCGCTGATATCGCATACTTCATATTCCCCGACTATCGCACCCGCTGATTTTTTTCCAAGTATTTTGGGATTAAGCGCAACATTCTGAGTTATAAATGTATCCTGCGCTTTTGCGCAAATTCCCCCGGATACTGCATCTTCACCGGATAGCAGAATATTTCCCGCAGAATACGTGTTTTGTATATTTGAGTCATACGCCTCTGCGCAGATACCGCCCGATATCGCATTTTCGCTTTCTGCTATTGCATTTTGAAGCGAAAAACAGTTATAAATCACAGAGCCTGTCATACGCGCGCAGATACCGCCTGATATTGCTCCATTCGCTGACTGGTAAATATTTCCGCCCGATGCACACTTATAAATCTGACTGCCCGAAGAAATTGCGCAAATTCCGCCGAAAACGGAATTTGTGCCCTCTGCCTTGGTTTCCGCATATGAAACGCACTCCGAAATATATCCGCTGTTATCAAATCCGCAAATTCCCCCGAAAACGGAATTTGTTCCTGCAACCTGTATGGTTCCCGAAAATTTGCTTTTACTCACAACAGCGTTATTTACCGCACATATTCCGCCTATTGCGGCTCCGCTTTCGCCTATAATCCGTACATTTGCCTCACAGCCTTCAATACTGCCGTTATTTTCTCCCGCAAACGTTCCTGCTTGTTTCGCTCTTTCCGTATATATTTCCCCTGAAACCATACAATTTTCAATATATCCGTAATTGCAGGCGGTTATAACTGCACCGTTTATATTCGTAGCCTTAACATTCTCAATTTTCAGATTTTTGACCGTTCCTCCCGTTATGTTGGAGAATAATCCGCTCTCACCCCTTAAAACGAGATTGTATATCGTATGCCCGTTTCCGTCAAGCGTACCTGAAAATCCGTCCTTTGCATCTATTGTCTTAAACGGCACGCTTAATGCGATATCACGTGCCAGAACATAGTGACCCTTGACATTTTTCCTTATTTCCAAAAAGCCGTCTTCGTCATATATCTCCTTGGGAAAATACGGAGTTCTTCCGCTTTCAAGCATAGGTTCTGCCGCATTTTTGGGACATACAAGCACAAAACCGCCTGACGGAGTCTGCCAATTTCTCCTGTCCCAGCCGATATCAAAATAGAATTCAGGGTCTGTAAAGCTCTCCCAAGACATTTGGAGTCCGTTTCTTGAGTCTGCGCTGTCCTCCGTCCTTGCCGCATTGGAAACCATATCGGAAAGGCTGAAATTATTCTGCATCTTTCCGTCTTTTCTGTTTGTTGAGATTTTCCCGCCATTATAGGTCATTGTATTATAAACGGCAATATTTACCGCGGCGCAGTTTTCTATAGTACCGCCGTTATTCTGCCCCGCTATTCCGCCTGCATACATATCGGACTTGACCGTTTCTGCGCAGGACAGACATTCGGTAATATGTCCTCTGTTTTGCCCCGCTATTCCGCCTGCGAAACTGCCTGCTGCTACCGTATACGCGCAGGACAGACAATTCTTTATTTCACCCTTGTTTATACCGCAGATACCGCCTCCGTTGTTGCCGTTCACCTCAACATTTCCCGTAACACAGCAGCCTGTTATAACGCCTCCGTTATTCTCGCCTGCAATAATTCCTGCAGAATTTTTTGCTTTTATGTCGGCATCTACAGTCAGATTTTTGACCGTTCCTCCGTTTATATCGGCAAAAAGTCCTGCTCCCTCCGTATTACCTGTTACCGAAAGCCCCGTTATTCTGTATCCTCCTCCGTCTATACTTCCGCTGAAGTTCTTTACAGGCGTCCATTTTTTTGAGATGTCTATGTCCGTGCCAAGCACATATGCCCTGTCAGGAAAATTTGCTATTTGCGTAAGCTGAAGTTCGGTATAAATTACATAAGGATTGCTCTCCGTTCCGTATCCTCTGATAAATGCGAGCGGCGCCGCATTTTGGATTTCTTTGATTTGAGTGCGTCCGCTTTCCCTTGAAACCGCCTTTACATATACATTATAGGTACTGTTTATGTCTGCGCCTATGTATATTGTTTCCTCCGTTCCGCAAGCCAGATTTTCGGAAAAGCTTTCCCATCTGTATCCGCGTTCTCCCTTTTTTTGAAGTGCGTAATATACAGAGCAATCCTCCAGTGTTTTAACATCAACACAAACCCTGTTAAATGTTTGCTGCTTAGAAAGTTTCGGGTAATTTTTGGCAAAACAGCTGTTTTTCGAGTTTATTTCACGGTATTTATACAGCACTGAGATTATTTCTTCCCTTGTTATGCTCCGTTTGGGAACGGGAAGATATTTCCAGTCGGAAAAAACACCGTTTTCAAAAGCATATCCGAAATAATCCTCGGCATAATCCGAAACCCCGCTGTAACTGCCCTTATGCGACACCGCATTATAGTATCTGCCTATTATCGATACCGCGTCCTCGGTTTTTATAAGGTCGTAAGGTCTTGCCGTGCCGTCTTCAAATCCCGAAAAAATCCCGCTGAAATTTGCGGCAGAAACAAAGGGTTCAAACCAATCTCCGTCACTCACATCGGAAAATACGTTTTCTCCGCCCGAAAGCTCCAAAAACCGCACCAAAAAGGTCAGAAACTCCGCTCTTGTAGCCTCCTGTTCCTCGTGCAGATTTCCTTTGCCGTCGCCCAGTATTATCCCGTCCGCTCTTGCAGTAGAAAGAATTTCCTGCATTTTATCGGAGCTTGCGCAAAAACAGGGCACAGCCTGTATAAATATGAGCAAAAATATCAGAAATTTCTTCATATTCCGCTCCCGTTCCTTTCTACATAATAGGCGAAAATAGCCTGAAAAACCCCTCCTGCACCACTTTTAAAAGTCCGCGTTTTTTATACTGTTCTTCGCTTAACTCGCTGCTGCAGGACATATCCTTTTCAAAGATTTCACGGTTTAACTTTGCAGTTTTTTCGTCATACATAAATGCATTTATTTCAAAAAGAAGTTTAAAGCTCCTTATATCGGTATTTGCCGACCCTATTGTCGAAACTTTGTCGTCCGCCGTTACGGTTTTTGCGTGAATAAACCCGGGGTAAAGATATACCTTTATCCCGCATTCCAAAGCCTCCCCAATATAGGACATAGTCGTATGATAAACATATTTTTTATCAGGAATTTGCGGTATCATTATCCGTACATCTACGCCCGATTTTTTCGCTATTTCAAGCGCCGTTAAAAACGCCTGGTCAGGGACAAAATACGGTGTCTGGATATAAACATACTTTTTTGCGCCGTTTATCATCTTAATCATACCGCATTTTATCTCTTCATTTTTGCTGTCAGGACCTGAGGCAACTATCTGTATAGGCAGTTTTTCAGTCATATCAAACATTCCTGCAAGATTTTTTACTTTGACCTGCTCGCCTGTCGAAAATTCCCAGTCCATAGCAAAGCACCTTGCTGCGTACTCTGCCGCCTCACCGTAA
>JAFZNF010000053.1 GCA_017553025.1 Clostridia bacterium
TCCGTTTCGGCAGGCTCCGTCTCCGTGACTGTTTCTGCAGTATCGGTCTTTTCCGAGGCCGTTTCGCTTGTTATTGTATTATTCGTTTCTTCTGCCGTTTCGTTTGTATTCTGCGACGGTACGTCCGTACAGGAAGAAAGTATCCCGCCGCACAAAACAACGATCAGAAAAAATAATATGCAGATTCTTTTTTTCATATATCCTTCCTTTTCTTTCGCATCTTTGAATATCGGCAAAGACGGCAGAACCGTAAAAAAACGGTCAGAAGTCCGACTGTCCCGCTCGTCGGTCTGTTTTTTTCTGTTGAAATAAATCATATCATATTTACGATCAACTGTCAAGTATAACAGATCACAACTTATGGATATTTACGGGGACGGCGAGATCGCCGACAGATTTTTTGAAACCGATCTGACTCCCATTGACGAAGGAAATATCTATGATTGGATACCGGTAGATATGGATGAATAAACGGTAAAAAACGCGCCTTGGAACATTACTGCTCCGAGGCGCGAATTTCAGTTTTTGGATAAAAATTGGCAGTTACATCACCTTATGCGGCGAAGCAAGGTTCTGATAGTGCCAACTGCCCAACTTCCAAAAAATGGGGTAAACTCAGCAAAAAAGTCCTAAAAATCACCGATTTTCAGGACTTTTTGTGGTGCGGGCGACAGGAATTGAACCTGCATGTCCTTGCGAACACAAGAACCTGATGGTAACGTCCCCTCCTTAAATACGCCTCAAATACATAATAAGGGAATTATGAGGCTTTCCCATATCTTTCAACTGTAGTATAACATAAAATCCGGAAAAAATCAAGTGCTTTATCTGCAATTTATAAATAATTATTGTTCAATAAAGCCTTTTTAAACTCAGGTTTGTCTTGCAGCGATATAAAAATCTATATCTTCGACGATATATTTATCTCCCGTAGTATGCAGAGCTTCAAAGCAGGAATAAACGTAATCCCAGACGCGGTATCTGGTAAACAGTTCAGCGACTTCTTTGCCGGTCATTTTTTTTGCGGTTTTATACTGCTCCGCACAGTATACCGTGAAATTACCTTCTTTACTCATTTCAAGCCTCCTCCGGAAATGTTATATTTCCCGTGCGTACTTCTTCGTCATATAACTCAAACAGTGCGGCGGCGCTCAAATGCCACAGTTTTGTTTCCTCCTGTTCAAGAAGCGAATACAGCTTTGATTCATAAAAATGTCTTGTCGCGGTAAGCTCGTCGCATTTATGCTTTTCCGTGATTATTGAAACGACCTGCGGTACAAGCAGGATAAGCATCGCTTCAAACTTCTTTTGCTCCATTATAATTCCTCCTCCGGTACAATACCGACGAAATTAAGATACTTCAAAGCTTTTTCTGTTGTCAGAACGAGCTGATTATACAGCTTTTTGATCTTAAGCGCGTCAAGGGTCTGTTCTTTTGTCAGTACGCCCGCCGCATACAGGTTGAACGTCGTATAAACGTCATCGTTTGCAACCGGACCATATATAAGGTCATATGATTTTCCGTTATATGTTCCCGATCGGTTCGCAGACACAAAGTCAAGCCACGGCTCA
>JAFZNF010000054.1 GCA_017553025.1 Clostridia bacterium
AAGAAATATCTGTTTTTATGATATAGAAAGGAAGTATTTTTATGGCAGAAGAAAAGGAAATCGTTCTGACGAACGTAGGGATGAATGCTTTAAAATCAGGTCTTGAATACTTAAAAACAACAAAAAGAAGCGAGATTACCGAAAAAATAAAAGTTGCACGCGGATTTGGCGATTTATCAGAAAATGCGGAGTATGATGAGGCGAAAAATGAGCAGGCAGAGGTAGAAAGCAAAATCAATCAGCTTGTTAATATCTTAAAATATGCACGTACTATCTCGGACAGTGAAATTGAGGACGGCGTTGTTTGTATAGGAAATACGGTGGAAATTATAGAGGTGGGCGAAACCGAAGTGGAAAAATACACCTTTGTAAGTGCTGACGAAATAGAAATGTATGCTATTCTGCACGCCGATATGAATGAACTGCTTTCTGTAAACTCCCCCGTCGGAAAGGCACTTTTAGGTCACAAGGCAGGCGATACCGTTTCTGTCACGACCCCTGTCTGCACCATTGATTTTAACATAAAAAACATTTATAAATACGAATAAGCGCATTTTATACAGAAAAACACCGCATTTAGCGGTGTTTTTCTGCTTTAATATATTTATAGGATAAAAGGGTAGAAAGCAATCTCCTTCTATACTGTTCATTATATCATATAATTATATATATTTCAATACTTTTTTAGCAAATATTGTATTTTTTTTATTTTTTTTGTTTTTTTTATACAAAATATGCACCGCTTTACCATATAGGAATAATTATACTGCTTTTTTCATATATTAAATAAGTAAACTATATTTAGTGCCGTAAAATACGGCGAAGGAGATGTCAGTTATGCTAAAAAAATACAAACCCTATATCATTGAGATTTTGATAGCACTTGCGGTAGGAGGTCTTTCCGCATACTTTACAAAGAATTCTATGGCGGATTTTGAAGCTCTTGTAAAGCCGCCTCTTTCGCCTCCTGGATTTTTGTTCCCGATAGTTTGGGCGATACTGTTTACCCTTATGGGCATAAGTGCAGGTATGGTGTATAAATCAAGCGGCAGCGTACCGTTTATTTACCGACTGTCCCTTATTGTAAATTTCTTTTGGTCAATAATCTTTTTCAATATGGAAGCATATCTTTTTGCCTTTATATGGCTACTTCTATTGCTGGTTTTGATAATTCTCACAATTATTGAATATTCAAAAATCAACAAAACCGCAGCATACCTACAAATCCCCTATCTGGTCTGGGTTGCGTTTGCAGGATATCTCAATTTCTTCATATGGCTTTTGAATTAAAATCGGATTAGCTCCGATTTTTTTCTTTTTTTGACAATATTCTCTTGACGGATAACAGCTTTTTGTATTAAAATATATTTTGTTGATATTTTAATAACTGAGAGGAAAAAACAATGAGAATAGGCTTTGATAATGAGAAATACTTAAAAATGCAGTCCTCACATATCAGAGAACGCATTTCGCAGTTCGGCGGAAAGCTGTATCTTGAATTCGGCGGAAAGCTGTTTGATGATTTTCACGCCTCACGCGTTCTTCCGGGCTTTAAACCTGACAGTAAAATAAATATGCTTTTAGAGCTTAAAGACCAGGCGGAAATTATTATAGCAATAAATTCTCTTCATATTGAAAAAAGCAAGGTAAGAAGTGACCTTGATATTACATATACTCTCGATACGCTGCGCCTTATAGATGCTTTTAAAGGAAAGGGACTATATGTCGGCAATGTTGTTTTAACTCAGTTTTCAGGTCAGCCCTCTGCAGAAAAGTTCCAGACACAGCTTGAGGCTATGGGTATGAAGGTTTACCGTCATTACCCGATAGAGGGATACCCCTACAACGTTTCTACCATAGTAAGCGACGAGGGATACGGAAAAAATGAATTTGTAGCAACAAAACGTCCCCTGATCGTCGTTACCGCGCCCGGACCCGGGAGCGGAAAAATGGCGGTGTGTCTTTCACAGCTTTATCACGAGCATAAGAACGGCGTAAACGCAGGATATGCCAAATTTGAAACCTTCCCAATCTGGAATTTGCCTTTAAAACACCCTGTAAACATTGCCTACGAGGCGGCTACTGCAGATTTAAATGATGTGAATATGATTGACCCGTTCCACCTTGAGGCATATGGCGAAACTACGGTAAATTACAACCGTGACGTTGAAATCTTCCCCGTTTTAAAAACTATGTTTGAGCGCATTTACGGCGAATGTCCGTACAAATCGCCTACAGATATGGGTGTAAATATGGCAGGCAACTGCATAACAGATGATGATGCAGTATCACTTGCTGCAAAGGCGGAAATCATAAGGCGTTATTATGGCGCCCTTTGCAAAAAGCGTCAGACAAATGCAGGCGATGACGAAATTCACAAAATCGAACTGCTTATGCAACAAGCGGAAATAACTGTCGAGGATAGACCTGTAGTCAGCG
>JAFZNF010000055.1 GCA_017553025.1 Clostridia bacterium
AAAAAAATTACGTCTGTCCTCTGATTTTGTAGACAAAATCTGTGCAACATTCCCCTGACCTATCATAGAATAACCGTCTCTGCCAAGACCTGTATCCATAAAAAGCTCTTGTATGTCCTTTAATCTGCAGGCAGCGCCGTTTATTTTGTACGAGGTTTCTCCTGAACGGAAAACGCGTCTTGTAACCATTATTTCATCATACTCTATCGGGAATATACCCTCAGAATTATCTAAAACGAGGCTCACTTCAGCAAAGTTCAAAGGCTTTCGCGTTTGCGTTCCGTTAAATATTACGTCCTGCATATTGGCGCCGCGAAGCGTTTTTGCACTCATCTCGCCCATAACCCATCTTATGGCGTCGGAGATATTGCTTTTACCGCTCCCGTTAGGACCTACAATTCCTGTAACTCCGCCCTCAAAGCTTAAAACAGTTTTGTCTGCAAAGGACTTAAAGCCCTGCATTTCAATCCTTTTTAGATACAAATATTTTCATTCCTTCCAAACCGCAAGCTCTCCCTTTTTAAGAGAGGGCGACGGCTTTATTTTTATCCTTATTCCGTATTTTTCAAAAATTCTATTTATGTTTCTTTTCCCGTTTCCCACCGCTTTTGAAACTTCGCCGGGGTTTACCGAAAAAACAGATGCAGACTTGTCTTTATCCAAAAATTTACAAATTTTATCAAAGTATATTTCGCCCTCAGCAAGCTCTCTTATAGCAGGGTGAAACGGTCCTGCAACAAGTGAGGCGCCGGGTGCAATTTCCTCTGTAACAGAAAGCGCAATACGAATTATTTCTATATTGTTTTCGGCAAACATCGGGATTATTGTTTTTAGAACGCCTACCGTTTCATCTACACTCCAAGGTGTGTATTCGCCTCGTTCATACATTTTTTCAAGGTATGTATCCTTGAGGACAAGAGTCGGGTAAATACGTACAAAATCAGGCTTTAATGCTATAATTTCCTTCGCTGTCGCAATAGATTTTTCCCTGCTGTCGCAGGGCAATCCCGTCATCATCTGAAGTCCGAGCCTAAACGGATATTTTCTTATGAGCGAAACAGCCGATACAACCGTTTCTTTCGTATGACCTCTTCCAGACGCCGCTAAAACATCGTCGTCCATCGATTGAACTCCAAGCTCTATAGTTGTCACTCCGTATTTTTTGAGGCGCTCCAAAATTTCTTCCGAAATATAGTCAGGACGTGTCGAAAGACGTATACCGTCAATTTCGCCCCTTTTTACAAATTCGTATGCCGTCCCAAGCAAATCTATTTGCTTTTCTTTCGAAATCCCCGTAAAACTTCCTCCGAAAAATGCGGCTTCGACAGTTCTCTCGCCTTTGGGTATCGTATCAAGATAATTTTTAATTGTTTCTGCCGCCTCTTTAGCGGTCACAGACGTATCCGCGCCAGTTATCCTCCTTTGATTGCAAAATGCACAGTCAAACGGGCAACCCTCGTGCGGGACAAATATCGGGATATTATAGTATTTCATAGCAATTCGATTGCATTTTTTGCTGCAATCTGCTCCGCTTCCTTTTTGTTTCTTCCTGTGCCCTCACAGATTTTAATACCGTCTACTAAAACGGCACAGACAAATTTTTTATTATGGTCGGGACCGCTTTCGCTGACAAGCGCATAGCTCACTTTCCCTTTTCCGCCTTTTTGCGTTATCTCCTGAATTATTGTTTTATAATCGTCTGACGGCTTTTCATCAGCGTTTTTAAGCTCTTCCTCCATCAATGACAAAAGCCAGCTTTTTGCCGTTTTGAAGTCGGAATCAAGAAAAATTGCCGCCAAAAGTGCCTCGAATGCGTCGGATACTACCGAGGCTCTGTTTCTTCCGCCGGTACTTTCCTCGCCGTTCCCAAGCTTTATATACTTCTTAAGGTCAATTTTTTTTGCCAGCTCAAAAAGCCCCTTTTCACACACCAAAGAGGCTCTTATTTTGCTCAAGTCGCCCTCATTATCATCAGAAAATCTCAAAAACAGATTTTCGCTTACTATAAGGCTCAAAACGGAGTCGCCCAAAAACTCAAGACGTTCATTACTTTTTACCTTATGCTCATTTGCATATGAACTGTG
>JAFZNF010000056.1 GCA_017553025.1 Clostridia bacterium
CTTAACTTTACCCTTTTTAGTAAGGTTAAATCTTTTTGCGGCACCTCTATGTGTTTTGATTTTTGGCATAGTGATTCTCTCCTTCCAAATTTTAATAGCTATTGTGTGACGGGGGCTAAGAACATTGTCATATTTCTGCCCTCAAGTTTTGCAGGACGCTCAACTGTTCCTATATCCTTTAGCTCGTCTGCAAATCTTTTAAGTAAGACTTCACCTATTTCGGTATGTGCAAGCTCACGGCCGCGGAAACGTACCGTAACCTTAACCTTATCACCTTTTGACAAAAACTTGCCCGCATTTCTGCACTTCGTGTTGAGGTCATTTGTGTCGATTGACGGTGAAAGCTGAATTTCCTTTATATTTATTACCTTCTGGTTTTTTCTGCTTTCCTTCTCACGTTTTTGAAGTTCGAATTTGTATTTTCCAAGATTCATAATCTTGCATACGGGCGGTTTTGCATTGGGTGCGATATTTACCAAATCAAGTCCCTTTTTCTGGGCCAGCTCATACGCCTCATTTGAGGACATAATGCCAAGCTGTTCCCCGTCCTGTGTTACCACTCTTACTTCCTTTTCACGAATTTCCTCATTTGCTTGCAATTCTTTGTTAGCTATGTGAATCCCTCCTTAAAATTTCGCCTTTCGGCAAACAAAAAACGGATAGATATATCCGTTCAAAAAACACTGCTTCCCCTACAGGGAAAATGCAATATTTACCGCAAAGCCTTCGCCGTACGGTGAGAACGAACATATTCTGCTTGTTTTTACTGGTATATTATACTCATATTATTTGCGTTTGTCAATAGTTTTTTTGAAAAAACTTAAAAAGTGCGGTGTTTCCGCACTTTTTAGTCTTCTCCGTCTTCTATTGCCGTTTTTGCCTCTTGCTGAATATCAGGAAAATAAGAAAGCAGCGGCTCTGTCTGTTTGTTTTTTATGCGTCTGTCTATGTAATTCTTAGTGATTTTATAAACCACGCCCGAAAGGGACAGGACACCTATTAAGTTCGGTATCGCCATAAGTCCGTTAAATGTATCGGAAATATCCCAGGGAAGTTTTGCGTAAGTGTCGGGTATTATTGCGCTGACAAAAACTATTGCGGTAAATACTATTTTATAAGCAACAGTTGATTTTGTGCCGAAGAGATACTCCCACGCTTTTGTGCCGTAATAACTCCAGCCGAGTACTGTTGAAAATGCAAACATAAATATTGCAGTCGCGACAAAGTACGCGCCGATTTGACCGAATGTGTTCTGGAATACTGACGCAACAAGCGTACCGCTTGCTATGTCGGTTGTTAATGTTCCTGCCTCAAGGTCAACAAGTCCCGATGAAAGTATTGCAAACGCTGTTAATGTGCAGACAATTATGGTATCTGCAAAAACTTCAAACACGCCCCACATACCCTGAACAACAGGTTCTTTTACATTTGACGAAGAATGAACCATAACAGACGAGCCAAGACCTGCCTCATTTGAAAACACACCGCGTTTAAATCCCATAGTAATGGCTTGTTTTACGGCAATGCCGACAGCACCGCCGGCTAACGCCTTAAATCCGAAAGCAAATTTAAAGATTGCGCCGAATATAGCACCTATTTTTGTAATATGAATACAGAAAATTGTGAGCGTTCCAAGTATGTAAATAACAACCATAAACGGAACCAAGCGTTCTGTAACCGATGCTATTCTTTTTAGTCCGCCGATTATAATAAGAGCAACCAAAGTCACTAAAACGGCGCCTGTAATATACGGATTTACTGAAAATACCAAGTTGAGATTTGCAGAAATTGTGTTTACCTGAGCTAAGTTTCCTATGCCGAATGATGCTAAAACAGCGAATATTGAGAAAAGTACTGCCAAAATTTTTCCGACAGTCTTCATATTTTTCTTTCCGCCAAGACCGTCCTCCAAGTAATACATAGCTCCGCCGCACCAATCGCCTTTTATATTGCGGCGTCTGAAATAAATACCTAAAACATTTTCCGAATAGTTGGTCATCATACCGAAAAATGCTGCAAACCACATCCAGAATACAGCACCCGGACCTCCGGAAACAATCGCAGTTGCAACACCTGCAATATTTCCTGTTCCGACAGTTGCCGCAAGGGCGGTACATAGCGACTGGAACTGCGAAATGGAATTCTTGTCCGATTTATCCATTGCGCTGCTTCCCTTTTTAAATACCGAACCTATTGTTTTTGAAAACCAATGACCTATGTGCGAAATTTGAAACCACTTGGTAACAATGGTCATAATAATGCCTGTGCCTACCAAAAGAACAAGCATAGGCACGCCCCACACAAATCCATTCACGCTGTCATTAAATTTTGTGACAGTCTCATAAATGTTGTTCATAAAAAATCCTCCTAAAACAAAAAAATAGAGTCAAACAAAATGTTTGCTCTCCGAAAAGTATCTTGCCTAACTCTGTCCTTTGTGCCTGAGAGATACACCGACTTTGGTCGGCTTACACCTTCGGCGGCTATTACAGCTACTCTCCAGAGATTTAAAAACTCCGCACATTATAACATATTATTTTCATTTTTTCAATACATTTTAGCAATTTTTTTCAATTTATTGACTATTTTGGGTTTTTATACTATAATTATTGCATATTTATATGAGGGAAAATATATGAAACAACTTTTAAAAGACGGTTTTTCCGAGCTTGGAATAGACATCAAAGACGAGACTTTGGAAAAACTCATAAAATATGCAGATTTGCTAAAAATCTGGAACGAAAAAATGAATTTGACGGCTGTTATTGACGACTTCGGAATTGCAACAAAGCATTTTTTAGACAGCGCAACGCCGATTTTGACGGGCTTAGTAAATGGCAGAGTCATAGATGTCGGCACAGGTGCAGGCTTTCCCGGTATGGTTCTGAAAATATTAAAACCCGAACTCGACATAACTCTTTTAGACTCACTAAAAAAGCGACTTGTGTTTTTGGAGGAAGTCGCAAAAGAGCTTGACATAGACGTAAATCTTGTGCATATGCGCGCTGAGGACGCGGGACGGCAGATGCGGGGCAAATTTGACACGGCAGTTTCACGCGCTGTCGCAAATATGTCTGTGCTTTCTGAATTCTGTCTTCCGCTTATAAAAGAGGGCGGCAGCTTTTTGGCACTCAAAGGACCTCTTGCACAAAATGAGCTTGATAATGCCAAACGCGCCATACACATTCTCGGCGGAGATATACTTCCCACATTTTCGGTACCTATACCTGAAACTGACCTAAATCATAAGATAATTCTGATAAAAAAAGTGCGACAAACTCCTATCTCCTACCCCAGAAAAGCTGGAATTGTGACAAAAAATCCGCTCGGAACTTGCTATAATCCGAAAAAAAAGCCGACAAAGTGAAAATGTCGGCTTTTTTTGACGGACGATTTTTCTTTCCTTTTTGAAAATATATGCTATAATTCAATTAGTAAGGCGGTCTGTCCTGATAATATAAGTATATGCCCCTAAGATTTGAAATATGTATGCATATGCGTTACCCCCTAAATACATTTAAGACTGCCTTACCACCTTCCATAAAACTACGAAAGGAAATTTTTAATATGCAAGTTTTCAAAACAAAAGAAAGTGAGTCTATGA
>JAFZNF010000057.1 GCA_017553025.1 Clostridia bacterium
ATTTTGTGAGGTGATATAAATGTCAGAAGAAGAATTTGACTATGAAAACACAAAGGAAGAGATTGCAGAAGAGGAACCCTCCTTTTCCGATGAACTTGAAAACTATCTTCCGACACCTGAGACTACCGACAAGGTTAAAAAGCCTTTCCCTATATGGTTTACATCAATTTTAACAGCTTTTATAACCTGTTTTGTCATTCTTACGGCATATACTTTTATAGTTCTTCCAAATATAAGACCGTCGGCAGTGATTTCCTATTCAAAAGTGGAGGAAAATGCTGATACAAGCGAAAAGGTTACCGATATTGACGCCGTTTTGGAAAAAAATATCAAAAGCGTTGTCCGCGTTTCGGGAAAATCCGATTACCGCAGTTTTTTCGGGATTTCATCACAGACCAATTCGGGTTCAGGTATGATTATTTCGGAAAACGGGTATATCTTAACTGCCTATTCCTTGGTCGGCTCAAACGGCGAGGCTTCCGTAACCATCGGAAAAGACACATACACTGCAAAACTTGTCGGTCAGGACGTTTCAAAAGATATTGCAATTATCAAAATTGACGCATCAGGCCTTTTCCCTGTGACTTTGGGAAATTCCGATAATGTAAAAACAGGGGATACCGTAATAGCCATAGCCGATATTCTGGGCGGTGATATGGGAGTTTCAGTAACAAAGGGTATAATTTGCGGTGTTAACCGCGGAGTATCGCTCTCAAACGGAAGTTCGGTAAATCTTCTGCAAACCGATGCCTCAGCAGGCAGTGCATCAAGCGGAGGCTGTCTGTCAGATGAAAATGGTAATGTTATAGGTATGCTTACAGGCTCTATATCGTCAAATACCGACAAAATCATTTTTGCCGTTCCGTCAAACGATATTCTGTCAATAGCAGAATCGATTATAAATACAGGACTTGCGCCGTCGGGACTTACCATAGGTATAAAAGGCGCTGATGCCGAACACGGCGTTACCGTCGAATCTGTCCTTAATGACTCTCCTGCAGAAAAGGCAGGCATCAAAAAGGGCGACCTTATATTAAAAGCTGACGGAAATGTTGTAAAATCCGTCTCCGAAATCAATAAAATCCGCGACACCCACAAAAAGGGTGACACAATAGTTCTGACAATTTACCGGGACGGCGAAATTACGGATATAAATGTTAAGCTTTGACAAAAACCCTCAGCCAAACGGCTGAGGGTTTTAAATTTATCCTCTTTTGTCAATCGGAATATACTCGGTATGCTTTGCAACATTCTTATATGCAGGTCTTATTATCTTTCCTGTACTCATAAGCTCTTCAATCCTATGCGCACTCCAGCCCGAAATCCTTGAGATTGCGAAAATCGGCGTATAAAGTTCAAGCGGAAGTCCTAACATACTATATACAAATCCTGAGTAAAAATCCACATTCGCACTTATAGGTCTGTTTCTCTTGCTTTGCAAAAGTTCTATGGCTATTCTTTCTACCATATGGTAAAGCTCAAGCTCTTCTTCCTTTCCCTTTTCCTTTGCAAGATTGCCGACAAGACCCTTTAAAATCTCGGCTCTCGGGTCGGAAAGCGAATAAACCGCGTGACCTATTCCATATATAAGTCCGCTCTTATCAAATGCCTCTTTTTTAACTATCTTGCACAAATATTCCCGCACTTCATCTTCATCTTTGCAGTCGGATACACTATTTTTTATATCCTCAAACATTTCCACTACCTTTTTATTGGCTCCGCCGTGCTTAGGACCCTTAAGCGAGCCTAAGGACGCTGCAACGGAGGAATAGGTATCCGTTCCCG
>JAFZNF010000058.1 GCA_017553025.1 Clostridia bacterium
AAAATATTTATTACTTTCCCCGAAATTGTAAGTCCGCATCTTATTTCTACCGCATCTTTGGAGTTTATAATATAGCTGATGTGCTCACATTCCACGCTGAGAACCGTTTTGTTATCATCAGCTATCTGTCCGTCACAGTCAATAATATAGTTAAACGGAACCTCCTCTTTTATAGACGCTATCGGATTTTCATCATCTTCTGTCAGATAAAGAACATATATGAGGACTTTGCCCGAAACATCAAGTTTTCCGTTTTGTATATTCGATGAAGTTATAAACGGTTTTGCCTGTACTCTGTATACCCCCAAAATATCAGGTGCGTTCTCCTCCTTCTCCAAAAGCTGCTTTAAAACAGCTGAAAACTTTATCTGTGATGCTACACTCTGCATTTTTACATCTTCATATGAAAATCTGCATTCCGAATCGGTAAAATAGCAGTCGCTGATAACCGACACATTTTCCGTATTGTCAGTTTTTATCCCTACTGTTATATCCGCTCTTACCTTAATACTTGACGTATCCTCGTCTGTATTTACAAGCTCATATGCCGTTTCTCCTATTTCATAGCTTATCTCGCATTCCTCGTCCTCTTTAAGCTCCGCTACATCAAAAACCTCAGTAAACGGAAGTTCGCAGTCAAGATGATTATACTTCCCTTGCATATCGCTGTATAAAATGCATATTCCAAGCGCGCCCTTAATCACAAGTTTTCCGTCAAGCGCCCTGCTTTCCTTTGAAAGCAGGCACATATCTGCCTTTAAAAGATTTGATGCTTTTTTACCCTTAGGAAAATCGATTTCTTCGTTAACGCAGAAGTCAAATTCTTCGTACATTTGACTGCCCGTCATTGAAAGTTCTTTGCTCCTTATCTGAACATTATCCGACAAAACTCCGCTTACTAATTCCTTTTGCTCGTTCAAAAAGACCGATACACTTATCAGAATTTTCGTTTCTATCCCGATTTTTCGGGAATTAAGCACTTTATATGACACTTTTTCAGCATCGCAGAAAGCGCACAAGGTCATATCGTCTTTAAATTCGCTTCTTTTCAATGTTTCACAAAATTCAAGACACCCGTTAATACTTTCAAGTTTACTTCCTTCGCCCTCGGGTATATATAAGATGTTTATCCTCACTTTGCCTTTTAATGTAATTTTTCCGTCCTCTATCTGCTTTTCAAGAAGATACGGCTCTGCTGTAACCTCTGAAACCTTTAAAATGTCGGGTTTTGCGTCAGGAACTATTATGCTCCCCTCTGCGCTTGATTTTACATCTCCTTCATAGACCGTTTTTACAATGTTTATACTTTTTTTCTCTATCTCCATATTTTTGAAACCTCCCGCAAAAATAATACCATAGTTAATACTATGAAATTGTTTTTTGGGATATGCTTATTTGAAAACACAAATTTCTTTCCTGATTCTTTCCATAATCCCCAACCTAATACAAATACGACCTCTGCTTCCGATAATATTCGCAAATAATTACTAAAAACTACTGGACATATTAAGGTGTGTATGTTATAATGAGTTAGTATATTATACTGCATTGCGCAGAAATTCAGGGAGGATTTACAAAATGAAAAAAAATAAAATCTTTTCCGTCATTTTGGCGGTTAGTATGCTGTTTTCACTTGCTGTATCCGCAGATTTTTCGGATATGCCGGAGAACGGCGAGCTTGCTTTGGCGATTACAAACGCTGTTTCAAACGGCATTTTATCGGGATATGAGGACGGCACTGTCCGCCCCGATGCAAACATAACCCGCGCAGAGATGGCATCTATTATAACAAGAGCCTGCGGTGCTTCAAAAGAAGCTGACATTTCCGAATTTTCAGATGTTGCGCCTGACAGCTGGTACTATTCAGCTTTTTCAAAAGCCTACTCTATGGGCGCTTTTTCGGGCGATGACCAAAAACTGATGCACCCGCAGAATAATATAACATTCCAGGAATGTTTCACAATTCTGTCACAGGTATTTGACCTTCTTCCGCCATATACCGTAATTCGTGACGTTTCTTCCGACTTCCCCGAAAATACCGTATTGGTACCCGCAAGTTCCAGTACCCCGTTTTCGACTTCCCGTCTTTATGATGTGAGTGTTCTTTCAGGCTATCAGGACGGTGCAGATGTTGCAGGCTGGGCAAAAGTATATGTATCCGGTGTTGTTGTAAACGGAGGGTGGAATGGCGAAAACGGGCTTCTCACCCCTGCAAAGTATATAACAAGAGGTCAGTTTGCAACCGTTATGAATAATATTATTCAAAACTACATCGACGAGCCCGGAACTTATACCGAACTTCCCGAAGGAAACACTATGATAAGATGCAATGATGCCATTTTGGACGGGCTTAAAACCGAATATGATATATTTGTTTCGGACGGTGTTGAACAAGGCAGAATTACTATCAATAATGTCAGTGCTAACCGCTTGGTTGTACGCGGTTGCGCAACTCCTGTCGACGAAAACGGGAATTTGGAAAATGAGAATTTCGGTATTGAGATTAAGGGCAGTTTCGGACCTATACGCATTATAAGACCGTATATTTCAGCCGATGTTTCTGAGGCTGAATTTCCCCTTAATAAGTTTTGGTCAGCTAAGAAAACCTATGTCAACTTTGATAAATTTATGCAATAACAATATAATATAAAAATATGCACCCCTTTGGGTGCATATTTTTATATTAGCTTTTGCATAAGCTCGTTGCTTCTTTTTACAAACTCGGTCATTTTGTCGGGGGAGAGCGGTTTATGGCACAGCATAGCAAGGTCAAAAACCTGTCTTGCAAGCATACCCTGTTCATCGCCCGAAACCTCTGTGATTTTTTGGATAATCTTATTTTTGGAATTCAAAACAAGTGTAAATTCGTCTTTAAACATATCCCCCATACCCGCAAATTGCTGACCGTATGAGCGGTACATTTCCTGCATTCTGCGCGATTCCTCGGAAAGCAGTATAACCGCAGGCATATCCTCCGATTTCAAAGACTCAACTTCTATCTTTAAGCTGTCATCTTTTATAGCCTCTTTAAATATATCAATAATGGCTTTCTCGGACTTTTCGTCCTTTTTTACATTATTATCCGCAGTTTCCGAAACCGATGAATCTATTCTTTTGAACTTTACACCCTCCTCCTTCATTTCTATAAAGGATATGAAATGCGTGTCTATCAAGGACGGCAAAATAACTGCGTCAAGATTTTGGCTTTTGAACATATTTATATACTGCGACTGCAAATTTTCATCGGAAACATAGTAAACATCTTTATTTTCCTTGCCCTCAAGATACTCCGGAAGTGTTATATGCTTTCCGTCAAGATTTTTATAAACTATAAAATCCTTGATTTTTTCATAAAACTTCTCATCTCTCATACAGCCGTACTTTATAAATACGTTTATATCCTCCCAATATCTGTCATAGTCCTCACGGTGCTTATTATATATTTCCTTCAGCTTGTCTGCGACCTTTTTGGTTATATGCGCAGATATCTTCTTCACATAGCCGTCATTCTGCAAAAAGCTCCTTGAAACATTTAAAGGCAGGTCGGGGCAGTCTATAACGCCTTTTAAAAGCATCAGGAATTCAGGGATTACCTCTTTTACATTATCCGCAACAAATATTTGGTTGTTGTAAAGTTTTATCTGTCCCTCATTCGCAGAAAATTCGTGATTTATTTTCGGGAAATAGAGTATTCCTTTTAAATTAAACGGGAAATCGACGTTTAAATGTATCCAGAAAAGCGGTTCTGTAAAGTCCAGAAAAACCTTGCGGTAAAAATCCTTGTAATCCTCTTCTTTACAGCTTTTCGGCGCTTTTACCCAAAGAGGCGTAACCTCGTTTATGGGCGACGGGATAATCACGTTTCCGTCCTTGTCCTTTTCAGGCTCAGCGTCTGCAACTTCAAAATAAATAGGCACCGGCACAAAAGAGCAGTATTTTAAAAGCACTTCGCGGAGTGTATATTCCTCCAAAAATTCTTTTGAATCATCTGCTATTGTAAGAATTATTTTAGTACCGCGTGCAGTTCTTTCGCTTTCGCCGATTTCATATGACATACTGCCGTCACAGCTCCAAAAAACAGCCTTTTCTCCGTCCTTATAGGAAAGCGTTTCTATTTCCACCTTTGAGCTTGGCATAAATGCAGAATAAAATCCAAGTCCAAAATGACCTATTATCTGTGCAGTTTTGTCATTTTCATCCTTATATTTTTCCAAAAACTCGGTAGCTCCCGAAAACGCGATATCAGTTATGTACTTTTCCACTTCGTCTTTAGTCATTCCGATACCGTTATCCTCAAAACTGAGCTGTTTTTTCTTCTTATCAACCGTTACAGTTATTTTAAACTGCTCATTTTCGTCAAGCGGCGCTTCTCCTATTCCTGCAAGCTTTTTCATCTTTGTTATGGCGTCACAGCCGTTTGATATAAGCTCTCTTACGAAAATATCCTTATCGGAGTAGAGCCATTTTTTTATAATCGGGAAAATATTTTCCGAGTTTACTGAAATATTACCCTTTGTCATTTCCTTTTCCTCCCAAACGTCATTTCACTACAATATTTACAAGCTTTCCCGGTACGCAAATTACCTTTAACACCTGTTTGCCTTCAAGGATTTCCCGCACCTTATCGGCATTTCTTGCCGTATTTTCAAGCTCTTCCTTTGAAATGTCCTTTGAAACGGTGATTTTATCCTTAATTTTACCGTTTATCTGCACCGCTATTTCAATTTCATCATCTACCGTTTTTGATTTGTCATAATCAGGCCATTTTGTAAGCGCCAAAAGGGGCGTATTCCCGTACTTTTCCCAAAGCTCTTCTGTTATATGCGGTGCAACGGGATTTAAAAGCGTAATTAGAGCTCTGTATTCGCCCTTTGTTACACTGCCCTTTTTATAAAAATCATTGACTAAGCTCATCAAAGTTGCAATAGCCGTGTTATACTTCATTTTTTCGTAGTCATCGCTGACCTTCATTATAGCCTTATGGACTGCCTTTTCCAAATCCTTTGAAAGCTCCTCGCTGTCCGATAACATATCCTGCAGGTTCCATACGCGTTCCAAAAACTTATAACAGCCTTTAAGACCCTTTTCCGACCACGGAGTCGACTGGTCAAATGCGCCTATAAACATTTCAAATGTGCGTACGGCATCAGCGCCGTACATATCCACCACTTCATCGGGATTTACCACATTCCCTCTTGATTTAGACATTTTTTCTCCGTTTTCGCCCAAAATCATACCGTGTGAGGTACGTTTTTTGTACGGCTCCTTTGTCGGCACCACTCCTATATCATAAAGGAATTTGTGCCAGAACCGCGAATACAAAAGGTGCAGAGTCGTATGCTCCATACCGCCGTTATACCAGTCTACTGGCGACCAATCACGGAGTGCTTCTTTTGATGCCAAAGCGTCACTGTTGTCCGGGTCCATATAACGCAGGTAATACCAGCTTGAGCCTGCCCATTGGGGCATTGTGTCTGTTTCACGGACTGCTTTCCCTCCGCAGGCAGGACAGGTTGTATTTATCCATTCGGTTGCCTTTGCAAGCGGTGATTCGCCGTTTTCACCTGGTTCAAAAGTGTCTGTTTCGGGAAGTTCCAAAGGAAGTTCGCTCTCTGGAACAGGCACCCAACCGCATTTTTCACAGTAAACAAGCGGAATTGGCTCGCCCCAATATCTCTGGCGCGAGAATACCCAGTCGCGCAGTTTAAAATTTACTTTTTTCTCGCCTATACCTTTTTCCTCAAGATAGCTAATCATTTTCGGGATTGCGTCCTTAACGGAAAGACCGTTTAAAAATCCCGAATTTACCATAATACCGCTCGAAACATCGGTATAAGCCTCTTTTTGCACATCTTCTCCGCCTGCTACAACCTCGATTATAGGCAGATTAAACTTTTTCGCAAAATCCCAGTCCCTGCTGTCGTGCGCAGGAACAGCCATTATAGCGCCCGTTCCGTAGGTTACAAGCACATAGTCCGAAATAAATACAGGAATTTCCTCTCCTGTTACGGGATTTATTGCATTTACGCCGTCAAGCCTTGCGCCAGTCTTATCCTTGGCAAGCTCAGTTCTTTCAAATTCCGATTTTTTTGATGCTTCCAGGATATATTTTTTCACTTCGTCAGCATTTTTAAGGCTTGGCAGAAGTTTTTCCACCATACTGTGCTCGGGCGACAAAACTACATATGTAGCGCCGAAAAGTGTATCGCACCTCGTTGTATAAACGGTTATTTTATCTCCTGTTGTAAGCTCAAACTGAACTTCTGCGCCCTCGCTCCTGCCTATCCAGTTTATCTGCTGTGTTTTTACCCTGTCAATAAAATCCACCTCGTCAAGGTCATCTATAAGGCGCTGCGCATACTCGGTAATTTTAAGCATCCACTGGCTCTTGCGCCTCTGCACGACCTCGCTTCCGCAACGCTCGCACACTCCGTTTACAACTTCTTCATTGGAAAGTCCGACCTTACAGCCTGTACACCAGTTTATCGGCATCTCCTGCTTATACGCAAGTCCTTTCTTGAAAAGCTGGAGGAAAATCCACTGTGTCCATTTATAGTAATCAGGGTCGGTTGTGTTTATTTCCCGCTTCCAGTCAAAGGAAAAGCCAAGCATTTTCAGCTGTCTTGTAAAATTGTCTATATTCTTTTTCGTTACGATTTTGGGGTGGATTTTATTCTTTATCGCATAGTTTTCGGTAGGCAGACCGAACGCGTCCCAGCCGATAGGATAAAGAACGTTATACCCCTGCATTCTCCGCTTTCTTGCTAAGATGTCAAGAGCGGTATAGCTCCTTGGGTGTCCTACGTGAAGTCCCTGCCCCGACGGGTACGGAAACTCAATTAAGGCATAGTACGGCTCTTTATCGCTCTTATTTTCTGCGTGAAAGCAATCCGCCTCTTCCCATTTTTTCTGCCACTTTTTCTCAATCTCTTTAAAGTTATACTTGTCCATTTTCTTTCCTCTATTCTATATTGATTTCTATTTTCTTTGCATCGTCCCACAGACGCTCAAGCGAGTAAAACTCCCTCGTTTCACGCTCCATAATATGAACTATTATATCCCCGAAATCTATTAAAATCCAATTTCCTCCGCGGTATCCCTCAATATGCTTCGGAGGAAATCCGTTTTCCTTTGATTTTTCCTCAACTTCATCGCTTACAGCACGTACCTGCACTCCTGATGAACAGGTGCAGATAAAAAAATAGTCGCCTAAAGATGTTAATTT
>JAFZNF010000059.1 GCA_017553025.1 Clostridia bacterium
CTTAAAAATTTTTGCATAATCGCCTTTTTATCCGATTCGGAAAGCGATCCCAAAAGCTCTTTTCCCTGCTTTGAATTGATAAATTCCGAAAGCTCGGCAGTTTTCCCTTTCATAGCGCCTCCTGAAAGTCCAGACAGTATTTTGGAAAGCTTTGCTTTTACGTTTTCCTCCACAAAAATCCCCCCTTATAGTTCATTATATTCTTATGGGCAAAAAAATTTACAAAAACTATTGTAATTTGCCTTGCTTTGTGGTATAATGAGCCGTAATTTTAAAGGTGATGACGAAATTAAGTAGGATTATGTTTCCCAAAAGAGAGTTGCGGCCGTCGGCTGTGAGCCGCAGCGGTACAGACATAGTCTGAAATTCCTTTCCGAGCCGCACAGGTGAAGCGTATGGGTGTAGTCTGTGCCGTCAAGGCGCGTTAGTCCTGAAATGAGTGTCCGCTTTTTGGCGGAAATATGGGTGGTACCGCGGAACGTTATGCTTCGTCCCAGTTTGGGCGGGGTATTTTTTTATGTGTTTAAAGGAGGAATTTATATGAGGGAACAGCTTGCACAAATCAAAAAAGCTGCCGAAGAACATTTAAAAAAGGCACAAACCGTTGATGCCTTAGAAGAACTTAGAATTAAGTATTTAGGGAAAAAAGGCGAGCTTACCGCCATTTTAAAGGGTATGGGTGCGCTATCTTCAGAAGAGCGTCCCAAAATAGGCGCACTTGCAAATGAGATATGCGAATTTTTGACGGCTGAAATCGATGAAAAGAAATCAGAGCTTTCAAAAGCTGTCCGTGAGGCAAAGTTAAAAGCAGAAATGATTGATATCACTATGCCGGGGAAAAAGCAGGAGATAGGAAATCTGCATCCCTTAACAAAGGTGCTTAATGAGTTTACCGACGCAGTAATCGGTATGGGATTTCAGATTGCGGAAGGTCCTGATGTTGAGACCGATTACTATAATTTTGAGGCTTTAAACATTCCTAAAAATCATCCTGCAAGGGATACACAGGACTCTTTCTATATTGAGGATAACATTGTACTGCGCACACAGACTTCACCTATGCAGATACGCGTTATGGAGAACACAAAACCTCCTATCCGCGTAATTGCGCCCGGTATGGTTTACAGAAGTGACTCGGTTGATGCAACACATTCGCCTATTTTCCACCAGATTGAGGGACTTGTTGTTGACAAAGGTATAACTATGGCAGATTTGAAAGGCACACTTGAAGCCTTAATAAAATCCATTTACGGCGACAATGCTGTATGCCGTTTCCGTCCGCATCACTTCCCGTTTACAGAGCCATCTTTAGAGGCAGACCGCCAGTGTTTTAACTGCGGAGGAAAAGGCTGTCCTGTTTGCAAAGGCGAAGGCTGGAGTGAAATTTTGGGAGGCGGTATGGTTCACCCGAAAGTGCTTAAAAACTGCGGAATTGACCCTGAAATCTATTCAGGTTTTGCTTTCGGTATAGGTCTTGAACGTCTTGTTATGGGCAGATATGACATAAATGACATACGCCTATTCTTTGAAAATGATGTTAAATTCTTAAAGCAATTTTAATCGGAAAGGACTGATATAAATGAAAGTACCAATGAGTTGGTTTAACGACTATACGGATATAAACGGTATAACTCCGAAAGAATACAATGACGCCCTTACTATGTCAGGCTCTAAGGTTGAAACTATAGAAAATATGGGAGCCGACATACAAAATGTTGTTACGGGAAAAATTTTAGAGATAGAAGCTCACCCTGACTCTGACCATATGGTTATTTGCAAGGTTGACACAGGCGATGAAATTCTTCAAATTGTAACAGGCGCACCCAATGTAAAGGTAGGTCAAATTGTGCCTGTTGCAAAAAATGATTCATATCTCCCTGGCGGTGTGCATATTAAAACAGGAAAGCTACGGGGTATCGAATCACAGGGTATGCTTTGCTCACACGAGGAACTTGGACTCTCGGAAAGCGACCTCTCCCAGGCTCCCGAATATGGAATTTTAGTACTTCCCGAGGATACCAAAATCGGCGTTGATATAAAGGACATCTTCGGTCTTAACGAGGACGTAGTTGAATTTGAAATAACCTCAAACCGTCCCGATTGCTTCAGCGTTATAGGCTTAGCGCGTGAAACTGCGGCAACCTTTAAAAAGCCTTTTTCCGTGCCAAAACCTAAATTCTCCGAAAACTCGGAAAATATTGCCGACACAATAAGCGTTAAAGTTGAAAATCCCGAAAAATGCCTGCGGTACTGCGCAAGAATGGTCAAAAATGTTAAAATAGGTCCTTCGCCCGCTTGGCTTGTCCATCGTCTGAAAGCCGCAGGAATACGCTCAATCAATAATATTGTTGATATAACTAACTATATTCTGTTGGAATACGGTCAGCCAATGCACGCATTTGACCTAAGGCATTTAGCTGGCGGAAAAATTATTGTCCGCAATGCTAAAGACGGCGAGATTATCAAAACTCTTGACGAGCAGGACAGAAATCTAAATCATAATGATTTGGTTATTGCAGACGCGGAAAAAACCGTTGCCATAGCAGGTGTTATGGGCGGATTTAACTCGGAAATCGAGGACGATACCACTACCGTTATTTTTGAGTCGGCGACCTTTGACGCGGTTTCAGTACGTCTTACCGCGCAAAAGGCAGGACTTAGAACCGAGTCCTCCGCACGCTTTGAAAAGGGACTTGACCCAAACAACACCGTCCCCGCAATAGAGCGTGCCGCAGAGCTTGTGGAAATGCTCGGCTGCGGTGAAAATGTCGGCGGTATGATTGATATTAAAGGAAATATCAAGCCTCAGAATGTGATAAAGTTCCGTCCCGAAAAAATAAATGCCTTTTTGGGAATAAATATTTCAAAAGAGGAAATGGCAGACTTCTTAAGACCGCTTGAAATAAAGGTGGATATGGACAAAATGGAACTGACCCCACCCTCTTTCCGTCCCGACCTTGAGGCAGAGGCGGACATAGCAGAGGAAATCGCAAGATTTTACGGATATAATAATATACCCAACACCTTGATTTCGGGCGAAAGCACCAAAGGATTTTATTCTGCAAAACAGATTTTCAAGAAAAATCTTGCAAATCTTTTATTAGCACAGGGTATGAACGAGATTTTTACCTTTACTTTCACAACGCCTGCGATATTCGATAAATTAAATCTTCCAAAAGACAGTCCCTTAAGGAACGTTTTAAAGCTTAGAAATCCTCTGGGAGAGGACACTTCTGTTATGCGCACCACAACGGTAGGAACTATGCTTGATATGCTTTCCTATAACTACAATCACAAAAATGAGTCGGCATATCTCTTTGAAGAGTGCAAGGTGTTTATTCCGAAAAATGCAGGAGAACTTCCTGACGAGCCTGAAAAGCTTTCAGTCGGTATGTATAAAAAAGGCATTGATTTCTTTGATATAAAGGGCGTTTTAGAAGCTGTTTTTGAAGGGCTTAACATAAAGGGCATAACCTTTGAAAGACTTTCGGATAACCCGATGTTCCACCCGGGAAGAGCCGCGCGCCTTATGAAAAATGAGACTGAAATAGGATTTGTGGGCGAAATCCACCCGACGGTATGCGAAAACTTTGAAATAGGTCTTCCCTGCTATGTTGCAGAGCTTGATATTGCAAAAATGCTCAGCTTAGTAGATTATGATGTCAAATACAAGGCGCTTCCGAAATTCCCTGCAGCAGAGCGCGATATTGCCGTCATCGACGTGCGCGAACCGGGCGAATTCGCCCAAGGGCACATCCCGGGGGCGGTAAACATGCCCCTCGGCACATTAGGGCAGGCCGCGCGTTCGATTTCGGACAAGAATGCGCCCCTGTACGTTCACTGCCTCAGCGGCGGACGAAGCTCGCGGGCGGTCAAGCTGCTTGCGCAGATGGGTTTCACGAACGTCACGAACATAGGCGGCATCAATCTGGGCACCATCGGCGGCTACACCGGCAGCCACGAGGTCGAAAACACCGAGGTCACGAACACCGGCGGCATCGACCTCGGCACGATTGCCCCGCGCGAGGACGAGGCCATCGAGAACAAGCAGGTCACCGCCGTCGAGATCGATCTGGGCACGGTGAAGGAGCGCCACGACAAGGAGATCGAGAACGTGAGCGTGGTGAAC
>JAFZNF010000060.1 GCA_017553025.1 Clostridia bacterium
AATAAATATTATACAATAAAAGCCGAAAAAAGTAAAATGGTTTTTATCTTATCCCTCATCTAATACCATTTTTATCTGTATTTACTTGAAACTTTAAAGATTTGTTCACTATTTCGACAATATTTGTTGTATAATAATACCAATAGTGAGGATAAATAAATAAGGAGGTAATAAGCTATGTTTCATATAAATTTAAGGCGTATGAGAGAAGATGCAGGATATACGCAGAAAGAATTTGCCGATATGCTTTCAATCAGGGTTACAACTTACCGTAATTATGAAAATACTCTTCGCGAACCAAGTTATGATATTCTCATAAAGATAGCCGAAATATTGGGCACATCCACAGATGCGCTGTTAGGAACAGAAAAAACGGACAATATATATGAAGAGATTTTGGTTAAAGCAAAAAGACTTTCTGGTGAAAATATAAAACTTTTAAACGATTTTGCTGACTTTCTTTTAAAAAGGGAAGGATAGAGTATGTAAAATTTTTGCAAAAAAACTCTTGCAAAAGAGAAAAAGTTGTGTTATACTGCTAACTGGTGTATTTTGCACCTTTTAAAATTAGGGAAAGGAGGAAAAATAATGCGTGAAGGAATTCATCCTGAATACAAAAAGACTACAATAAGGTGCGCTTGCGGTGAAGTGATTGAAGTCGGCTCTACAAAAGAGAATATTCAGGTCGAAATTTGTTCAAAATGCCACCCGTTCTATACAGGTAAGCAAAAATTGGTAGATACAGGCGGACGTGTTGACAAATTTAACAAAAAGTTTGGACGCAAATAGGATATTTGCAAAAATTAAGTATTTTACGAAAAACCCATACTTGGTTAGCCGAATCACCAACGGTTTCTCAGTATAGGGGGATAGTTAAATTATAGGAGGTGAAACCATATGACAAAGGAGCGTAAACAAGAGATTATCACAAGTTTTGCTACTCACGAGGGCGATACAGGTTCTCCGGAGGTTCAGATTGCGCTTTTGACAGAGAGAATAAATCACTTAAACGACGAGCATTTGAATTTCCACAAAAAGGATAATCACTCAAGACGCGGTCTTTTAATGATGGTTGGTAAGAGAAGAAATCTTATGAACTACTTAAAGGAACAGGATATCGAAAGATACCGTGCATTGGTTGCTAAGCTTGGTCTTAGAAAATAATAAATATCTTTATGGGCAAGCAGAAGTGTTTGCCCATATTGCATATATTAGGAGATATGATATTTAGCACATAAATAGAGCGCGCAAATCTTTGCAGGCTGTATTTATCTGCTAATATGTATCTCCGAAAAATAAGAAAAGGAGAAAAAATATGTTTAGAAAAGAAACAACTTTAGCAGGCAGACCGCTCGTTATTGAAACGGGTAAGATGTGCTGTCTGGCAAACGGTCACTGTCTTGTAAGATACGGCGATACCGTGGTTATGGTAAATGTTACCGCATCAAGAACGCCGAGAGAGGGAATTGACTTTTTCCCGCTTTCAGTTGACTATGAGGAAAAGCTCTATTCGGTAGGTAAAATCCCCGGCGGATATATAAAGCGTGAAGCAAAGCCGTCCGAAAAGGCGATTTTAACCTCGCGCTGTATTGACAGACCTATCCGTCCGCTTTTCCCGTCAGATTTAAGAAATGACTGTACTGTTGTTGCAACCGTTTTGTCGGTTGACCAGGATAATCCGCCCGAAGTTGCCGCTATGATAGGCACATCTGTTGCACTTTCAATATCGGATATTCCGTGGAACGGACCTATCGGCGCTGTATGGCTGGGACTGGTTGACGGCGAATATGTCATAAACCCGACGGTAGAACAAAGAGAAAAGTCACAAATGCACGTAACAATTGCAGGCACTAAAGAAAAGGTTGTTATGATTGAGGCGGGCGCAAATGAAATTGACGAGCAGGTTATGCTTGACGGTATTAAGTTTGCACATCAGGAAATTATAAAAATCTGTGAATTTGTGCAGGAAATCAAAGACGAAATCGGAAAACCAAAATTCAGCTATGTACCGCACGAGATAGACAAAGACCTTTGGAATGCGGTTAAAGAGCTTGAATACGAGAATATCAAGCACGCACTTGATACAGACGATAAAAATGTCCGTGATGAGCGAATGGGTGTAATCGAGGACGAAATAAATGAAAAATTGACCGAGCAATTCCCAAATCTTGCCGAAGTTCTTCCTGAGCTTCTTTACAAGATGCAAAAGGAAATTGTAAGAGCTTGGCTGGTAGAAGGCAAACGTGTTGACGGCAGAGGCTTAGATGAAATCCGTCCGCTTGCGGCAGAAGTCGACATACTTCCGAGAACGCACGGCTCGGGTCTTTTCACAAGAGGACAGACGCAGGTTATGACGGTTGCAACACTCGCGCCTCTTGCAGAAATGCAGAGATTAGACGGTATTGATACCGAAGAATCAAAAAGATATATGCATCACTACAACTTCCCGTCCTATTCCGTAGGCGAAACAAAACCGTCAAGGGGTCCCGGACGCCGCGAGATAGGTCACGGAGCTTTGGCTGAGCGCTCGCTCGTGCCTGTACTTCCGTCCGAGGAAGAGTTCCCGTACGCAATAAGAACGGTATCTGAGGTACTTTCATCAAACGGCTCAACTTCACAGGGTTCTGTCTGCGGTTCTACTCTTGCGCTTATGGCGGCAGGCGTGCCGATTAAAGCGCCTGTTGCAGGTATTTCCTGCGGCCTTATCACGACTGAAGACGGCTTTACCACAATGGTTGATATTCAGGGATTGGAAGATTTTTACGGCGAAATGGACTTTAAGGTTGCAGGAACTAAAAAAGGTATTACCTCAATTCAAGTGGATATCAAAAATGACGGTCTTCCTTATGATGTTATCTGGGAGGCTTTCCAAAAGACAAAAAAGGCAAGAAATTATATCATAGACGAAGTTTTATTAAAAGCAATTCCGGAGGTGCGCGACCATCTGTCGCCTTATGCGCCTAAGGTTACGACTATGCATATTGAAGTGGATAAAATCCGCGATGTTATAGGTACAGGCGGTAAGGTTATCCAAAAGATTGTTGCAGACACAGGCGCGAAAATCGATATTGAAGAGGACGGAACAATCTATATATTCGCTACTACTCAGGAATCGGGAGAGGCTGCGCAGAAAGCAATTGAGTTAATTGTAAAAGAGCCTGAAGTCGGCGAAATATACGAGGGCACAGTTAAGACAATAACAGACTTTGGCGCATTTGTTGAGATTTTACCCGGAAAGGACGGACTTTGCCACGTATCAAAACTCGACTATAAGCGTATAGAAAAGGTTGAGGATTATGTAAAAGTCGGTGATAAATTGCTCGTTAAGGTTATGGAAATAGACGAAAAGACGGGCAAGATAAGTTTGTCGCATAAGGATACAATGCCTAAGCCTGAGGGTTATGAGGAAAGACCGCAAAAGCGTGAGGGCGGAAATGCACCAAGGAACGGCGGAAGAAAAAATGACGGACACAGACCGCCTCAAAATAGAAATAACGCATCTAAGCCGAAAGCGCCAACACCCGAGGTAAAGGAAGAGAAGAAACCCGAACCCGTAAAGGAAGAGCCAAAGGAGGAAAAGGGCGGATTTTTCAGTAAGATATTTAAATAAAAAATGGGACTTTTAAAGTCCCATTTTTGTTTTGTCATTCAGTCCTGTTTTTTTAAGTGCCAGATACAGAAAATATCCCAAAACTCCGCAGGATAGGAATTCGCCGATGCCGACAGTGAGCACAAAGTACCAGACAGACCCCTCAAATCCGTAAGCGAACTTTAAAATCGGCGGTATTATTATCGCATTTGATAAAATCGGTGGGATAAGTGCGTGAACAGGGTGTTTTCTCAGCTTATATGTAAAAAATGCGCCGATTAGCGTTGCAATACTGCCGAAAATGATATCAATTAAAATTCCACCGACTATTATATTTGAAAGTAAAC
>JAFZNF010000061.1 GCA_017553025.1 Clostridia bacterium
ATCAAGTTTCATAATTCCTGCCTGAACACGAACAAAACCCCTGCTGTCAGGCTTTTTAATCACTGTTGCCGTCTGTTCCAAATCGAGAATTTCGACGGTTTCGCCCTCCTTTAAGTTTTGCGGAGGCTTAAAAACTGTTTTTTTCGGTTTTTCGTTATTTTTTATCTTCGTATCAAGTTTGTCTTCATACGTTTTAAGTCTGTTTCTTGATTTCTGCGTTTTACTGCTTACGTCTGCAGCTTTGCCTTCTATACGCATTCTTTCAAGCTCTTTTATAATCGAATTTGCCTCTTCCCTTGCCTCCATTATAAGGATTTTTGCCTCTCTGCGCGCATCCTCCAAAATCCTTGCTTTTGAGTCTTTAATCTTTTTGCGTTCCTTTTCCATTTCCTCCTTCATCTCGGAAAGTTCGCGTTTTACGCGCTTTGCATATTCCTTTTCATTCCTTGCCTCGGCACGGCTCATTTCAAGGTCGGTTATTACATCTTCAAATTTTACATCTTCATCGCTTAAGATTTCGCTCGCGCGGGATATTATTGCCTCATCAAGTCCCAAACGTCTTGAAATTGCAAAAGCATTCGATTTCCCAGGGACACCGATAAGCAGTTTATATGTCGGTTTCAGACTATCCACATCAAATTCGCAGGAGGCATTTTCAACCTTATCTGTTGTCAGCGCAAATATTTTAAGCTCGCTGTAATGCGTTGTTGCGACAGTTGTAGCTCCAAAAGCACGCAGATACTCCAGTATTGAGATTGCAAGCGCCGCTCCCTCCGTCGGGTCGGTTCCTGCGCCAAGCTCATCAAAAAGCACAAGCGAATCCCCGTCCGCCTCTTTGGTAATCTTCACAATTCTTACCATATGCGAAGAAAAAGTTGAAAGACTCTGTTCGATGCTCTGCTCGTCGCCTATATCCGCATAAAAACTCTTGAAAAGCGCGGCACGGCTCCCGTCCTCTGCAGGTATATGCAGTCCCGCCGCCGCCATAATCGAAAAAAGTCCTATTGTTTTTAATGTTACGGTCTTTCCGCCCGTATTCGGTCCTGTTACTACAAGGGTATTAAAGCTTTCTCCAAGATAAATGTCATTTGCGACCACTTTATCCTTATCAATCAGGGGGTGGCGCGCTTTTTTGAAATTTATTATGCCCTCATCATTTATTATCGGCTCTTTTGCATTCATATCAAGCGACAGCTTTGCTTTGCAAAAAATAAAATCAAGTCTTGCAATCAGCTTATAATCGCTTATTATTATATCCGCGCTTATAGCTACCTCCCCAGACAGTTCATATAAAATTCTGTCTATTTCCGCCTGTTCCTTATTTAAAAGGTCGCGTATTTCGTTATTTGCATTAACGACGCTCATAGGCTCAATAAAAAGCGTCGAACCGCTTGCTGATGAATCGTGTACTATACCTGCTATTTCGCCTCTGTACTCAGCCCTGACAGGTATGACATATCTGTCCGAGCGTATCGTCACAATCTGGTCCTGAAGGTACTTTTTATAGGTTTCGGACCTTATCATCATATTTAAGCTGTCTTTTATTTTTACATTTAGACTTTTAATTTTTTTTCGTATATCAAAAAGCTCGCGCGAAGCATCGTCGGCAATCTCGGTTTCCGACAAAATTGCGCTGTTTATCTTATCTTCAAGCGATTTTTCGGGGGTCAGCGCATTACCGATATCTGCTAAAATTTCTAAATTACTGCTATCCCCAAGGTAGCTTTTCATACGCCTTACAACATACAAAAGGCGCGACACGCACAGCAAATCCTGAGGGCTCATCTGCCCTCCCATACTGCTCCTTTTTACAGATGCGCAAATATTCCTAACGCCCAAATCAACAGGCGGATTGCCTGTCCTAAGACAGACCGTCTGAGCCTCAGTTGTTTCCTTTTGCGCATATCTTGCGCTTTCTATATCGGAAAAAGGCAAAAGAGATAAAATCTCTTCCTTTACCGTTTCACTCGCGGTAAAGCCTGCTAATTTTTCCAGTATTTTATCAAATTCCAAAGTTTTGAACACACTGTAATCCATTTTTTGCTCCTATAAACAGACTATACGGCTATTATACCAATTTTTTAGCTCAAAATCAATATCTTTGTTGCAAAACCTCAAATTATGTGATAGAATGAAATTGTAATGCGAGGACAGAGTATGGATATAAAATTTATGAACGCAGCGCTCTCGGAGGCAAAAAAGGCTTTTGAGCTTGGCGAAACCCCGATAGGCGCGGTTATTGTAAAGGACGGTAAAATAATTTCGCGCGCCCACAATATGCGGGAAACCAAAAAAAATGCGCTCCTGCACGCCGAAATTTCTGCTATCAGCAAGGCTTGCAGAAAGCTCGGAGGCTGGAGGCTCTGCGGGTGCGATATGTATGTGACATTAGAGCCTTGTCCTATGTGCGCAGGCGCCATTATACAATCAAGAATTGATAATGTGTTTTTCGGTGCATATGATAAAAAGGCAGGCGCGTTCGGAAGTGTAACAGACCTTTCAGGCTTGCTTGCGCATAAAGTTCACTTTGAGGGCGGTGTCTTGGAAAAGCAATCTTCGGATATTATAAAACTTTTTTTTGAAAAATTACGAAGGAAGGAAAAATAAATGCATATTAGCGATAAAACTAAAAAGATAACCTGCCTTTTGGTTGCCATTTCATTGATTGTACCTCTTGCAATCAGCATAATTTCTATGTTTATAGGGAAATAAGGAGCAAATGTATGGAGAAAAAAAATAAATTTTTAAAGGTGTTATTTTGGATAATCGGCACTATTGCGGCAATTTTAATTATTGCCGTAATCGGTGCGTATTCATATTTTAAATTTGTCTTTGTGCCTAAACTTTCAGGCGGAGACCTTGATACCTCCGAAAGTGATACAATCAGTTTTACGGAGGTTGCAAAAGAGCTTACCGACAAGCAGGTAATTGACAACATTATAAATTTCGACAAACAGTCTGCCTCCGAAATGCTTTCTGCACTGAACGAGCTTGAACAGGAAGTATCGGCAACCAATCCAAAAGAAGAAACAGACAATACTAAAAATGCTGATAATAAGGAAAATACTGAGGTTTCGGTTCCTGCACAGGGAAAAACCGCATACCAACGTATTATGAACGAGGCAAGCAAAGACGAAATTTCAACCGGTATGTCGATAATTTCAAAGGTGGATATGTCAAAGGTTAATGAGCTGAGAAGACAAGGCAAAACAAGTGAAATTAAAGCATATTTAAAAAGCGTTCTTTCATCAAGCGAAATTTCTGCCGCGTTAAAACTTTATAATAAATATAAACATCTTTTGTAAAAATGAATAATTTCGCCTCCTTTTTGGAATTATACTAAAAGGAGGTGTTAATTATGGATTTTAGCTGTAAACCTAACGAATGTATCAAATGTACCGTTTCACAGTGCAAAAATCACTGCAAGACAAAAGACTATTGTTCTTTGGATTGTGTAACTATCGGTACGCACGAATCAAATCCTTCCCAGGATCAATGTACGGACTGCAAATCTTTTGAACTTTCATAAGACTTGCATTAAAAAGGGCAGGAATGCCCTTTTTAATTATGGAGAAAAATATGGAAAACAGTTTTAAATTTTCGCTTGACAATAAGCGTTACCATACCTGGAATTATCATCTTAAAAAGACCTTTGGCGAAAAGGTTTTTAAGGTTGCGTTAAACGGCGGATTTACCTGTCCTAACATTGACGGCACAAAAGGCGTCGATGGCTGTACCTACTGCCACGCGGGAAGCGGTGACTTTGCCGGAAATCCTGAAGACGATATACTTACTCAATTTGAAGCTGTAAAGGAAAAAATGCACAGAAAATGGAAAACGGCAAAATATATCCCATATTTTCAGGCAAACACGAATACATATGCACCCGTAAATATTTTAAAAGAA
>JAFZNF010000062.1 GCA_017553025.1 Clostridia bacterium
AAGCGCTATGTTCCAGCCATTATAGCTCGAGCTCATATTAAACTTCAAATCAATAGCCTTTCGCATAGCTACATTCCACGGCACTAAAACCTCTTCTGCATTTGTCATACCAATTCCGCAAAAAGTGCCTGTTTTTTTTAGAGCAAAAATGGCGGATTTTATGGCGCTTGCCGCGCCTGATGCCTCGATTACTATATCTGCGCCCTTGCCCTTTGTTTCGGACATAATTATCTCAACGGAATTTTCTTCCTGAACATTTATAAATCTGTCAAGACAGCCTGTTTTTTCGGCAATTTTGAGCCTGACATCAATATCGCTTGTACAGCCGCACATAATGATCCGTCCGGCGCCCGCAACCCTTGCCATCTGTGCGGCTATTATCGCGATAGGTCCCATGCCCATAATAACGACATAATCACCCGCCGTTATGCCTGTACGCTCCAAAACCTGATGCGCGACTATCGCGCAAGGCTCTGCCATTGCAGCAGTTTTAAGGCTAACTCCTTCGGGAATTTTATGTAAAAGCTTTTCGGGCATCTTGACATACTCAGAGAATACGCCGTCAATCCCCCAGCCTATCGAGCGCTTTTGCTCACAAAGCTGAATTTTGCCGTTACGACATAAATGGCACTTTCCGCAAGCGAGATTATGAGGCTCTCCGACAACATTGTCACCAACAGCATAGCCGCTCACTTTACTTCCGACTTCTACTACAGTTCCCGAAAACTCATGTCCCATAATAACAGGCGGCCAGTAGGGAAATTGGTCATGCTTTATATGTATATCCGTTCCGCAAATTCCCGCATA
The DNA here is from genome assembly GCA_017553025.1 of Clostridia bacterium. Next base: position 808 of record JAFZNF010000062.1, read on the forward strand.
CGAAACCTTGATTAAAACCTCATCATCGGATATGGCGGGAATATCACATTCCTTAAGTTCCATAAAGCCTTCGCCTTTCTTCGTTTTAACTATTGCTTTCATCAGAAAACTACCTTTCTCATTTTATTACACAATCACTTTTCTTTATACTCTATAACAACGCTTGTCCTTCTCAAATTTCCAATAATCAGATAACCTCTGTCCCCTATTTTTCATTCAAAACAGTTTGTTAAGTTCAATATATAACGAAAAATTGCACATCACCTTTTATTATATAAATAAACCTTTGCCATGCCTTCCTTACATAAAGAAACTCTAAATCCATTTTCTTTAAGCTCTTTCCCGCTTATAACAGTTTCCGAATTGTCATCTATATCGGTAAAGACATACTCTGCTCCTTCATCAATCGCGTAGAGTCTGAATAATGCCTCGGTGCAGGGCGATTTATCACGCCTGAACACCTGAAGGATACCGTCGTTTTGCGAAGGGCGGTCAAACTGTGCCGCTGTCCATACATCCGCCTTGGCAGTAATCTCGGTAATGGGATAGAAATCCTCCGAAAAATACGGTCTTAACATACGGTATTCATCACCCATTTTTTTCAGAAACTCAATTTTCTCTTTTGTGTCACAAAATTCGTCGTTCTCCGAATAAGCATAGTTGCTTGCCAATGATGTTCCGTAGCTGCATCTTGCGCGGTACAAATCATATAGTCTCCCAACACTTGTTCCGCTATACGGAAGCCAGCTATTATATGACATATGGTGTGAAAGTGTCGCATTTACATTAGAATTTGCCATACACTGATAATCGCTCCTCCACAGAGGTACACTACGGCGCAGAGTTTCAATATCTATTCTTCTTCCTCCGCTTGCGCAGTTATCTATGCACAGATTTGGAAACCGTTCAAGAAGCGTATCCCACAATCTATATAAACCCATTATATGCTTGATCTGCGTAATACCTTTTCTGTCACTCCTTGTATCTGCATAATCCCAGAAATAAATAGGTTGGTAGTTGGCGTCCTGCCGATAAAAATCGACATTAAGCTCTTCTATCATATTTGAAATTGTGTTATATATATAGTTCCAGGCGTCCTCATTGCCAAGGTTAAGAATAAGACTGTCAGCGTTAGTCAAAGGAGCTCTGCTTACCCCTTCCGGTAAACCGAGAAAGTACTCGGGGTGCCTGAGCGCGACAGGTGCATTTTTTCTTGACCTTTCGGGCTCAAGCCACAGTATAAATTTCATACCTGCGTCATGTATTGCTTTCGACACATCCTTAAGTCCGTCCGGATGCGATACGCGGCTTATTCTCCAGTCGCCTGTAAGCTCTGACCATATACTGCCCTCCCATTCATCAGGGGTAGGCGGTGTATTTACTCCATACCATCCCGCATCCATCCAGATATATTCATACGGAATGTTATGCTCTTTAATCTTTTTAATTCTGTCAAGAACAGCGCTTGTTCTCATTCCTCCCCATACGCTTGCACAGAAAGGTCCGAACTTATCGCGTCCTTCTTTGCC
>JAFZNF010000063.1 GCA_017553025.1 Clostridia bacterium
GCTCTATAGCTACCTTTTCTTCCTTTTCACTAAATAACTCTTGGAGTTTTGACTCTGTGTCAATACGGGCAAATAAAGGACTTGCATCTCCCACTCTTGTTCCGTCTTTTAAAGCTCCGAAACTCTTTAAGGTATCGTATGATATATCGCTTGCACCTATTTGATTTTTTATCGCCTCTGCGGTATCAGGCAAAAATGGTTTCAAAAGACCTGCGATAATCCTTATTGTTTCTGCAAGATTATAAAGCACTCCTAAAAGGCGCGGTCTTTGCTCTTCCGATTTTGCCAAAATCCACGGTGCGGTTTCATCAATATATTTATTAGCTCGGCCTGCTACCTTCCAAATTTCATCAAGGCTATCGGCAATATGCCACGTTTTCATCAGATTTTCGATATTTTGTATTGCGTCCTCTGCCGTTTTCTTTAAATCAGCGTCAAATTCTCCCTCCTGCACACCTTTTTCTATAACTCCGCCAAAATACTTGTTTATCATAGCAACTGTACGGTTTACAAGATTTCCCAAGGTATTTGCAAGGTCAGAATTATACCTGGCAATAAACGTTTCATACGTTATATTTCCGTCCTGAGCATATGGCATTTCGTGCAGCAGATAATATCTTACCGCATCTACGCCGAAATGTTTTATAAGCTCGTCCGCATAAATTACATTACCGCGTGATTTTGACATTTTTTCTTCTCCGAAAAGCAGCCACGGGTGACCGAAAACCTGTTTCGGCAAAGGCTCGCCAAGTGCCATAAGCATTATGGGCCAATAAATCGTATGAAATCTAAGTATATCCTTGCCTATAATGTGGACGTCACAAGGCCAGTATTTTTTATAGAGCTCGCCTTTATTATCGGGCGAATAACCAAGCGCCGTTATATAATTTGAAAGTGCATCTATCCACACATATACGACGTGTTTATCGTCAAAGTCAACAGGGATACCCCAGTCAAAACTTGTCCTTGAAACGCACAAATCCTGAAGTCCCGGCTTTAAAAAGTTATTTATCATTTCCTTTTTTCTTGACTCTGGCTGGATAAAGTCGGGATTATCTTCAATATATTTTATGAGCCTGTCCTGGTATTTGCTCATCTTAAAGAAGTACGCCTCTTCCTTTGTGCGCTTTACCTCTCTTCCGCAGTCGGGGCATTTTCCGTCAACAAGCTGAGTTTCTGTCCAGAATGACTCGCAAGGAGTACAATACCAGCCCTCGTATTCCGATTTATAAATATCGCCCTGCTCATAAAGTTTTTTAAATATTTTCTGAATTGCCTTGACGTGATAATCGTCAGTTGTTCTTATGAATTTGTCATAACTCACATTCAGCATATCAGCAATTTCCCTGATCTGCCCTGCGATTTTATCGACATATTTTTGCGGAGCTACGCCTTCCTTTTCCGCTATTTCCTGTATTTTTTGTCCGTGTTCGTCCGTTCCCGTCAAAAAGAAAACATCATCGCCCAAAAATCTGTGAAACCGCGCTATTGCATCGGACAGCACTATTTCATAGGTATTCCCTATATGAGGTTTACGCGATGTATAGGCAATTGCTGTTGTAATATAAAATTTTTGTCCCATTTTTATTCTCCTTCGCTGTTAAATGAAATAATTATGCGTTTTATTTCCGCAAATATTTTATTATAAACTGTTTTTGTCAATTTAATGATACCGTCAAATAATCCTACTTTATAAAAACTTATAATAAGCGTAAGTGTAAGAGGTCCTAAAATCAAGCCTCCTATCGAAAAAATACGATAGCCTGCGTACATAGACATAAGCGTGAGCAAGGGGTGCATTCCTATGCTTTTTCCCACTATTTTTGGTTCAATAAGCTGACGCATCAAAAGCACAGACAGGTATATTATGAGCAGTCCTATGCCTTCGGAAGACGAGCCTGACAAAAACTCCACTATCGCCCACGGCAAAAGCACCGCTCCGCTTCCAAAAAACGGAAGCGCATCAAATATTGCTATCGCAATTGCAATAATGAGCGCATATTCTACCCTCAAAATCAAAAGACCTATGAACAGGATTACAAAGGAAATCCCCATCATAATTATCTGTGCCCGTAAGTATCCGCCCATATATTTTTTTATTTCTGATTTCAGCTGTGATGCGCGCATCTGTACCTTTTTGGGGATATGCTTTTTCAAAAAAGCGTTTACTTCCCTTGAATCGGAAATCATAAAATACAGTGAAAGAATAAAAGTTATTACGCTTATAACTATACTCGGAAGTCTTTTTGCAATATTTCCTGCAGTTTTGAAAATTTTTATATCTTTTACAGCGTTTGCAAGACCTTCCATAAATTGTTCATATGCGCTGTCAATCGATATCTGGATATTTTCAGGCAGTTGGTCAACAACATATGAAAGATTATCGGAAAGCCTGTTCCACGAGCTTTGCATACCTTTATAAATTGACGGAAAATTATCGTAAATCTGCTTGAATTCTTCTATGACTTTCCAAATAATTCCCCCAACAATTCCGCCAAGTACTATAACGGTTAAAATAATAACTAAAATTGCTGAGATATTCCTTGGCAGACGAAACCGCTTTTGCAAAGCGTCTGCTAAATTATTTGCAAAAAGCGATACCGCATATGCTGCTGCAAACGGTATGAAAATAAGCGCTAAAGACCATAAAAAGCGTAAAATATTCGGAAAGAATACAATGATTAAAGCTATAATAACAACCGCAAAAAGTATCAATCCTGCATTTTTAAGCGTTTTCTTTTTAATCACAGCCTATCCCTCTCATTTTTCCAAAAAATGTTTCATAAGTTCTGCTCCGCTCTCAAAATAAACGCCTGTTTTCTTGCCGTTTTCCTCATTGTAGCAAAGCCCTGACTCTTTACCCTTTTTTGAACTGTAAATAATATACGGCACTGGGTCAGAAACGTGCGTTTTTAATGATATAGGAGTCGGGTGGTCGGGCAAAATCAACATTTTATAATCAATGTTGTGATTATCGAGTGTATCTTTCAAAAATCCGACTACTTTTTTATCTATAAGCTCAACAGAAAGTTTTTTCTTTTCTGCGTTTCCCTGATGCCCGCATTCATCAGGAGCCTCCATATGGATATATACAAAATCCTGCCCGTCTTTTGTTAAAGTGTCAAAAGCAGCCTGTGCCTTACCGTCAAAGTTGGTATCCCAATTTCCTGTTGCGCCCGGCACATCAATTGATTTCATATTTGCACAAATAGCGATACCCTTTAGCAAATCAACTGCTGAAATCATACTGCCTGAGATCCCAAACTTTTCTTTAAAGTTATCAATTTTAGGTTTTGTTCCCTCTCCCCAGAACCAAAGAGATGTTGCAGGTTTCTTTCCTGCCTTTGCTCTTTTTTGGTTTACAGGATGGTTTTTTAAAATTTCATTTGAGCGTTTCATAAGCTCTAAAAGCTCGCCCGCATTATCTCCTGCAGGAAGATATTCACCGATTTTTTTATCGGAAATATCGTGAGGCGGTGTTAATTTGACGTTTGTGCTTCCGCCCGTCCATACAAGCAAATGGCGATAACTTACACCGCTGTAAAAATGTATAAAATCTGTATGCAGTTCTTTTTCTACCGCTTTTATAAGCTCTGCCGCCTCTAAAGATGTTATCTCACCTGCAGAGTAATCAAGCATAACCTTGTTTTCAAATGGTTCATCATCGGAAAGGGTTACAAGATTTGCTCTAAACGTCACATCATTATCCTTTAAATCTACGCCTATACTTGCCGCCTCAAGAGGAGAACGCCCGGTATAGCAGTTTTTAACCTCATAGCCCAAAACGGAGAGATTTGCAACATCGCTTCCCGGTTTTAATCCGTCAGGTACAGTTTTAACCATTCCCAGCTCGCCGCGAGCAGACATATAGTCAATATTAGGCTTATCTGCAACATCAAGCACCGTTTTCCCGCCGAATGCAGGAACCGGATAATCTGCCATTCCGTCGCCCAAAATTACAAGATATTTCACATTTATGCCTTCTTTCTAAAAAGTATCGCAAGTGCGTTATTTCCGATATGTGTACCTATAACAGGTCCGAATTCATAGCGTCTGTTGATTTTTGCACCCTCAAATTTTTCTAAAATAAGCGCCTGCGCCTCATCGCCATAGTCTTTATTTGATTCTACAATAATAAATTCCTTATTACTTCCATCAAATTCTTGGCTTTCCTCGATTAAATCCAAAAGCTTTTTAATCATCTTTTTTCTACCTCGGATTTTTTCAATGGGCTCAATGAGTCCGTCCCTTATACCAAGTACAGGCTTAATCTCCAAAAGTTCGCCTACTATTGCCGCAGTCTTTTTAATTCTTCCGCCCTTTTCGAGAAACTTTAAAGAATCAACAAGGATATATACCTCATAGTAGGACAGCATCTTAAGAGCCTCGGAAAGTGCTGTATCCACACTTTTTCCCTAATTTAAAAGCTCACGGAATTTAATTGCGGTTTCGCCTATGTATGCCGAAAAAGTCATAGTATCAACAATACGTATATCACAGTCAGGATTTTCTTCCTTTATCATTTCTGCATTCATTCTTGCATTATTGTATTCACCGCTTGCCTCTTTTGAAATCGTGAAAAACACAACGCAATCGTATTCCTTTGCCGATTTTGACAGCTTTTCATACATAACAGCAGGAGAGGTCTGCGATGTTTTGGGAAGCTCGGAGGATTGCATAAGCTTTTCATAAAATTCTGCGTTTGAAAGCTCTTCACCCGCCACATATGACTGCTCGCCAAAAGTACAAATAAAATTTATAACGTCAATGTCATATTTTTTTAAAAGCTCTTCAGATAGATCCGCACCCGTATCAACAAAA
>JAFZNF010000064.1 GCA_017553025.1 Clostridia bacterium
CTGAACTTTGCAATCAATATGCTTGGTGCGTATGTTCATACAAATCGCTTGCAGTATGTTGAGTTTTATCAAAAATTTTATGAGGGCGGAGGAAGAAAATATAGTCCGCTCGGCTTTAACACAAAATATTACGAATTTAAAAACGAAAGGAATGGGGATTATGTTTAATTTAGGTATGGTTTTTGCACTCGCTGGGGTATTTTTTGCAGTATCACTTGCAGGTATGGGTTCATCAAAGGGAGTAGGAATTGCGTCGGAGGCGGCATCTGCGGTTGTTGCTGACGACCCGTCAAAGTTCGGAAAACTTCTTGTTTTGCAGCTTCTTCCCGGTACACAGGGACTTTACGGACTCATTGTAGGCGTTATGGTTCTTTTAAATATCGGTGTTTTGGGCGGAGAGCCTATAACCGAATGGACAAAGGGGCTCGGATATTTGTTTGCTTGCCTTCCTATCGCAGTTTCGGGATATTTTTCCGCAAAGGCTCAGGGAAGAGTATGCGCAACAGGTGTAAATCTGACTGCTAAACGTCCTGAGGAAAGCTCAAAGGCAATTGTTTCAGCATCGCTTATAGAGCTTTATGCACTTTTAGGATTTATCGTATCCTTCCTTGTTGTAATCAATATCTGATGATAAAGGAGCGTAAAAACGTGGCAGGACTCGAGCTTATAACAGATACCATATTAAATGAGGCAAGAAAGAAAGCCGATGAAAAAATCAGTGAGGCGAACAAAAGAATAGACGAAATAAACAAAGAATATGCCGCTGAAATGGAAATTGTATCAAAACGCGAGGCGGAGGCACGCGCAAGTGCTGTAAACGCTTTAAAGGAGCGGTGCGAATCCGAAAAGGAGGCATATTTTAGGGAAATGCTTTTAAAGACTGAGCGCGAAACGGCAAAAGAACTGATTTTAGATGCAAAAAACAGAATTTTAAATATGCCCAAAGATGAATATTTTGCATATCTTTCGGAGCTTTATAAAAATCAGAATGATGAAGAGGGCGGAGAACTTCTTTTATGCAAAGAGGACAGGGAGAATATGCCGGATGGATTTTTGGAAAGTCTGGGAAAAGGTATAACCCTGTCCGATGATGAGGCACCGTCAAGAGGACTTATCGTAAGACACGGCAGGGTGTATGTAAATTGTACAATTGACGCAATTTTCCGTGAAAAGGAAAGCGAGCTTTACGATATAGCCGCAAAATAGGGAGTGAAACTATTGAAAGATGTAGAGTATGTATACGCCGTGTCCTATATAAAGACGCTTGAAAATAAAATGCTTACACATTCCGATATGCAGACGCTTATAGCATCAGGCGGGATTGATGAGGCGAAACGTTTTTTAAAAGAGCGCGGTTGGAGCGGAGAAACAAGTGAGGAGCTTTTGAAAAACGAGCTTGAAAGCGCGTGGACAAAGGCATATGAGGTATGCCCCAAAGAAGCGCCCATAGACCTGCTTTTATATGAAAATGATTTTCATAACTTAAAAACGGTTTTAAAGGCGTCTGTTCAGAACGAAAAGTGGAAAAAGATGATACTTTCGCCCTATACCGTAGCCCCCGATATTATTGAAAAGGCGATAAAGAACAAAAATGAAGATGAGCTTCCCGAGCATTTGAAAACGGTTACAATGGAGGCCTACAAACTGCTGACATCGACTATGGACGGGCAGCTTGCCGAAATTTTTATAGATAAGGCTGAGCATCTTGCATTTTTAGAGGGCGCAAAAAAGGCAAAAAGTGAGTTTTTAATAGGATTTGCAGAGCTTTTAATTGAACTGACCGATTATAAAACGGCGTGGCGATGCGCTTTGGGCAAAAAGTCACATGAGTTTGTCAAAAACGCACTTATA
>JAFZNF010000009.1 GCA_017553025.1 Clostridia bacterium
GGCATATACCGATTATTGAAGAACTTATAAACCGTCCCGCATATGATGCGCCAAGGCTTGAGATAGGCGAAATAACTGATTTTTACAAGGTTTCGCTTGATGATTTTAAGCTGGAAAACTATAAGTTTAATGAATTTACAACAAAAATTCCAATAGCAATATGAGGAGAAAAGAATGAAGTTAATTGCCGCGGTTTCGGAAAACTGGGGAATAGGAAAAGATAACAGATTGCTTTTCAGTATCCCTAAAGATATGCAGTTTTTCAGGGAAAAGACGATAGGGAAAACTGTTATTTTAGGGCGAAAAAATTTAGAGAGCTTCCCTGGCGGAAAACCGCTTAAGAACAGAACAAATGTTGTCTTGACACGCGATAAAAACTTTCAAAGGGACGGGGTAATAACGGTAAACAGCATAGATGAACTTCTAAAGCTTGACTGCGTGGACGAAAATGCCTTTGTAATCGGCGGCGAAAGTATATACCGCGGGCTTTTGGATTATTGTGACCTTTGTTATATAACAAAGGTTCACGAAACCGCAAAGAGCGATAAATTTATGGTAAATCTTGATGAAAGCGCGGACTGGCAGCTTTTGTCCGAAACGGAAAAAATTGAAGATAACGGGCATATAATCAGTTTTTGTGTATATAAACGGCAGGACCGAGTATAGACGGAGGAGGGTAAACGGCGTGAACTTGCACAGAATAGCCGATATAACAGTAGATTTGGGTTATAAATACGAAAAAATGAAAAAACAAGCTGACGCATATCGTATACGGAACGAGAATGTAATCCCTGAAGTTACTATATATCTGTCCGACGCTTTTTTGGAGCAGAAAAGCAGGGAAAATCCTGTTATAACGCCCGAAGCGGCTGAGTATATCTACACAGGGAATATTTTTTATTCGGGACTTATACGTTTTGACGGGTTTATGCTGCACGCGTCTGCGGTTTTAATGGACGGCAAAGCATATCTTTTTTCCGCGCAAAGCGGAGTCGGAAAGTCAACGCACACTTCTATGTGGCAGAAGGTGTTTGGCAAAGAAAGAGCAAAAATCCTGAATGACGATAAGCCTGCAATAAGGATAGAAAAGGACGGAATTTATGCTTTTGGCACGCCGTGGAGCGGGAAAACCGACTTAAACATAAACGTAAAAGCGCCGATTGCGGGAATATGTTTTATAGAACGCGGAAAAACAAATAGGATAAGGCGTGAAAACGGAGGCGCCGTAATCGGCAAGATGCTTGCCCAGACGATAAGACCGTACGATGAAAAGGATATGGATATGCTTTTAGGACACGTTGACAGGGTTTTAAAGGAAGTCCCTGTATATACGCTGTCCTGCGACATATCGGAGGAAGCGGTGCGTGTATCATATAATGGTATGTCGGGCAAATCCTGATTTCTAATACGCAAGAAAAGGAAACAGATGACTATGAAAATCGGTGCAAAGGATTGGGACAGCCTTTTGCGGGAGGAACTGCAAAAGGAATATATTAAAGAGCTTGAGGCGTTTTTGGACGGAGAATACAAAAACTTTTCGGTTCACCCTTCAAGAGAAGATATTTTTACCGCGCTTAAGTGGACAGGCTATGAGGACACCAAAGTGGTGATTTTCGGACAGGATCCGTATCACGGCGAAAAACAGGCGCACGGACTTGCATTTTCTGTTAACAGGGGTGTGGATATACCTCCGTCGCTCCAGAACATATATAAGGAACTCCAAAATGAAATGGGACTGTATATTCCCAATAACGGATTTTTGGAGAAATGGGCGCGTCAGGGCGTTTTGCTTTTAAATGCATCGCTCACGGTACGCGAGGGCGAGCCAAATTCGCATAAAGGCAGAGGCTGGGAACGGCTTACAGATAGAATAACCGAGCTTTTGAACCAAAGGAAAAAGCCTGTAATTTTCCTTTTGTGGGGAAATGACGCTAAAAAAAAGCAGGAGCTTATAACAGCGCCTCAGCACATTATTCTGTCAGCTGCGCACCCGAGTCCGCTGTCGGCAAGCAGAGGCTTTTTTGGGTGCGGCCATTTTAAAAAGGCGAACAATATGCTTGAAGCAATGAACAAGGCACCGATTGACTGGCAGATAGAAAATATATAGAAACGGGTAGAATTATGAAAAAACTGCTGATTATAGATTCAAACAGCCTTATAAATCGGGCGTTTTACGGCGTGCGGTTTTTGTCCGCGCGCGACGGAACGCCCACAAATGCCGTTTACGGCTTTTTTATGACGCTTATGAAACTTTTTGATGACTATAGTCCCGACTATGTCTGTGCGGCGTTCGATTTAAAGGCGCCCACATTCCGTCATAAAATGTATAAAGAATATAAGGCGCAAAGAAAACCTATGCCCGACGGGTTAAAGGTGCAAATCCCGATAGCAAAGGACATTTTAAAGGCTATGGACATATGCGTGCTTGAAAAAGAGGGATTTGAGGCAGATGATATTATAGGTACGGTATCTGCAATATGCGAACAAAACGGTATAGAGTGCCTTATAGCAACGGGGGATAAAGATGATTTGCAGCTTGCGTCGGAAATGACAAAGATTTTGCTGACGGTGACAAAGCAGGGAAAC
>JAFZNF010000065.1 GCA_017553025.1 Clostridia bacterium
AATTGCTGTGAGTTCCTAAAAAGCTCTTTTACTACTGCTTTCATATTTTCAAATCCTTTCATTTTTTATCTGTTATTTCTATACTGTCAAGCGTCGCTTTAAAATTGCGCCTTACCGCACCCAAATATTCCTTATAAAGCGTCTTTTGTTCCTCCTGCTCACTTTGTGAAAGACCTTCTCTCTTCTTTTTTGCGGCAAGATAGTTTATCCTTAAAATCTTTTCCTTTTCCATATTTTTCTCCTCTTGAGAGATCATTATATAACAAAAATAAAAAAATTTCAATACAAGCTACCAAATCTTATCAAAAAACATAATATATATCAAAACGGTTTTAAAACCGATTATGAAAGGAGGCAATAGTATGGGTGACTGTGGTTCCGTATGCAACAACTGCGGCGGTTGCGGAAACTTTGACTTTGATATGATTTTATGGGTACTTATTATCATTGTTATCGTAACCTGTATGTGCAACAACTAATTTTGCAAAACGGTAATATCGCCTGTTTCCTTATCGGAAATCGTACATTTAGCGCAAAAAGAGCCGCCGAGCGCGGCTCTTTTAATTGACAAAGTTTTTTTCGTTTGATATAATCTGACTTAAAGGAGGCTATGCATATGTTTAAAGGAAAAGGCACTGCCGAGCGTGTGTCTGTAAATACCATTGTCTGCAATCTGCTTTTGACGGTTTTTAAACTGTTTGCAGGTCTTTTTTCTCATTCTGCCGCAATGATTTCGGACGCTGTCCATTCTGCCTCGGACGTTTTAAGTACTGTGGTTGTGCTAATCGGCGTAAATCTTTCAGAAAAAACCTCAGACGAAGGTCACCAGTATGGTCACGAGCGTTTTGAGTGCGTTGCGGCAATTCTGCTTTCCGTTATGCTTGCATTTACGGGCGCAGGCATCGGTGCATCAGGTATTAAAAGCCTTGTTTTTAAGCGCTCGCAAATCATCGTTCCTGGGGTTTTTGCACTTGTTGCGGCTATTTTTTCAATTGTTGTAAAAGAGCTTATGTTCCGCTATACGGAAGCTGCCGCAAAAAAGATTAACTCAGGCGCACTTATGGCAGATGCGTGGCATCACCGCTCCGATGCGCTTTCTTCAATAGGCAGTTTTATAGGCATTTTGGGTGCGAAAATCGGTTTTCCCGCTCTTGACCCTTTGGCAAGTGTTATAATATGTGTTTTTGTTTTAAAGGCTGCCGTTGAAATCTTTATCGACGCCGTGGGCAAAATGACCGACCGCGCAGCAAACACCGAAACTGTGCAAAAAATCCGAGAGCTGACGCTTTTACAAGACGGCGTCATTATGATAGACGACTTAAAAACCCGAAAATTCGGCGATAAAATCTATATTGATTTAGAAATTTCGGTTGATGCAAAATTGCCTCTTTTTGAGGCACACGCCATAGCAGAACGCGTACACGACAGCATTGAAGCGAATGTTCCGTTTGTAAAGCATTGTATGGTTCACGTAAATCCGTATTCCAAAGATTAAATAAAAGCATTTTTTATCTTTTGCCTCTATATTATGTATAGAGGTGATTTTTATGAGCGGCGAAGAACTTGCCCTGTTTATAACTGCAGCGGCGCTTTCTGCCGCACAATGCCTTAAAACGGAAGAGCTGGAGATTTTAGCCGTTGTTTTCACCCAGCTTGCCGATACTTTTGCAACACTTGCCGCTTTTCGAGCGCAAAAAGAGGAAAATTCCGATGACAACGCAGAAACATCAATTTCACAATAATAAAATTTAATCTGAGCGTTTGCTCGGATTTTTTTGTTTTCACAGATTTACATAATAATCATATTATGTAAACAAAGGCATATGTTAATGTGTTTTTGTTATGCTGTCCCCTCCGCCCGCTAAAGGGGGCAGGTCATAACTGTGACAACGCTTGCGGGCAGAAAGGCTATGAAATTTATGGAGAATTCATCTTATTGCGGCTGCGTGGGTTACGGATATGTTCCCGTTCAGCAGCTGAAATCCGTTTACAGCCCCGCCGAAGCACTTTGCCAGGGTTCGGTTTTTCCTGAGCTTGTGCTTACGATAGAGGAATACGGAAAAATTTGTAAAAGCGGAGGAAAAGCATAATGGAAAGAAATGATTTAAAGCTTGAAATTCAAAGATATTGCTTTGCCGCACACGATATGCAGCTTTTTTTAGATACTCACCCGAAGGACGAAAAAGCGTTTGCGCTTTTTGTATCGCTTACGAAAAAGGCAAAGGAATTAAAAAAGGAATATGTTAAAAACTACGGACCTCTTGCTGTATCAGATAACGCGCAATACGATACCTACAGATGGACGGAAAATCCCTGGCCGTGGGAAAAAGGAGGTAATGCATAATGTTTTCATACGATAAATTTTTGCAGTTTCCAATTAAACTTAAAAACAAAAATCCAAAACTTGCAACGATAATTGCTACTCAGTACGGCGGACCTAACGGCGAGCTTGGCGCGTCGCTCAGATATCTTTCGCAACGCTATGTTATGCCCGACGAGGTCAGCAAAGCGGTGCTGACGGATATTGGTACAGAAGAGCTTGGGCACCTCGAAATGGTCGGAACACTTGTTTATCAACTCTCGGACGGCACAAGCGGAAAGGATTGGCTTAACGGCAATTCTGCGGAATACTATGCCGACAACGGCGCATCAGTTTTCCCGCAAAGCGCACAAGGTTCACCCTTTACGGCGGCATCTATCGCTGTTACAGGCGACCCAATAACAAATCTTTTTGAAGATTTGGCTGCGGAGCAAAAGGCACGCGCGGTTTATGATAACATTTTAAGACTTTCCGACGACCCTGATGTAAACGAGGTTATAAAATTCCTGCGCCAGCGCGAGGTAACACACTTCCAGCGTTTCGGCGAGGCGCTTGACCGCTTGCAGAATTTAAAGGATAAGAAAGTTTATCCCGCAAGTATGGCAAAACAGTAAAATATTCCTCTGCTGTAAAATATCAGCAGAGGAATATTTCTTTAAAAGATTGACTAACACATACTATCGCTGTATAATATTTGTAGAAAATATCAAATGAGGTGGTTTTTTGCGGTTTATATCCTTTATTTTTGCCGTTATTGTTTGGATTTCCTCCGTCCCCACGGCTTTTGCGGAGGGGTTTGTGACTATGTATGCTTCCGACGGCAGGACTTTGTCGGTTGCCGAAAGTGAGGTCGCACTTTACGGGAGCGTCGGCTGGTACGAACACATTTATGATGTTGTCGTGCCGATGTACGACGAAAACGGCGTTTTGCAAAGCATTTATACAGATGACGCGCCGCAAAAATTAAAAGAGGGATATACATACGCAAAAAGCGACACCACAGAGCTTATGTTTTCGGGCGACGGACGGTTTATCTATGTTCCGCACGCACAGGTTAACGCCTACCTTAGTGTAAACTGGTACAGAGGCGGCGGAAAACTTGACGCCTCTCGCCCTATGGTTGCCATTACATATGATGACGGTCCTGCAAAATACACCGACTCCATTTTAGACTGTCTTGAAAAATACAATGCTCGTGCCACATTTTTTGTTCAGGGGAACAGCGTTTCAAAATATCCTCAAGCAGTAAAGCGTGCAGTTTCAATCGGGTGCGAGATAGGAAATCACACAAAAAACCACGCAAATTTATCAAAGCTCAGCGCGTCGGAAATTTATGCACAGCTCTCCGACACGAATAACGCGGTTTACGATGCCTGCGGCATTTATCCCAAACTTTTCCGCCCGCCATACGGTGCATACAACAATACTGTTTTAGAGGCGGCAAAAATGCCTGCAATTATGTGGTCTGTCGATACTCTCGACTGGAAAACGCGAAACGCGGGGAAAACTCTTGAAAGCGTGCAAAAATCAACCCGCGACGGCTCAATTATTCTTATGCACGACATTCACGCACCTACGGCTGATGCTGCGGAAAGCGTTATCAAGTGCCTATTGAAACAAGGCTATCAGCTTGTCACAGTAAGCGAGCTTTTAGATGTACGCAAAGGCGGAGCGGAGATAGGTAAATCTTATTCAAACGGATATTAAAAAGTGCCGAACGGCACTTTTTTAGTACAAATATTTTTTTATTTTCTGAAAATCTTCTACTATTTTAAATTTGTAGGTCACATTTTCATTTTTAAGTATTGTGCTTAAACTCTCCTCCGAAAGCCGTGCGGCAAGTTGTTTTTTTGCATCACTGCTCATCTCTCCCACAACTGCCTCGGTAAAGCAAAGCGGCGGATACGCGATACACCACCAGTTTTCCCCTGCGCCCCTTCCCAAAACCACATCAAGACAGGTATATACACCTTCGGGAAGGACAATATTCT
>JAFZNF010000066.1 GCA_017553025.1 Clostridia bacterium
AACAGATATGATTTCATTTGCTATCCTTTTCCCCACTCTGTTGCAGCCTGATATATCATACATTGAAGGATCAGCCTTATGCTTTAACAAATTCGGGCGTTTAACATTGGGGTCATCAATCGGTGTTTCGGGATTTACCCATCTTACCAAATCCCGCGGACACTGGTCGCCTGCCGCACCGCAAAGTCCTAAAAGATAAATTCCGCTGCCGAATTTTTTACGCAGATTTGCCTTTGTTCTTCCCCAATAATCTGCTGAAATAAAGCTCCTCTGTTCCAAAATTTGTGCAGGGCAGGCAATATTTGCGACAACTCCCGTCAGCTTCTTATCTTCATCAAATGTATATATCAGCTCTATGCCTGAATCATTTCCGCCCTCTAATGAAACGAAATTTGCGGTATTTGTATCGCCCCACATTTCCGCACTTCCGTCATCATAACTGACGCGCCTGCACATACCAACTGCCGCTCTGCCGAATTCATTGGCATAATATGCGGGTTTTCGGCTGTCCCACGCTCTTTTTGCAGCAAGCGCAATCTTGTCTGTTACAAGCTCCGTTCCTTCTTCGGGTGTCATAACCGTTTTGTCTGCTGTAATATTTGCCTTATACATTTTATCCTTTGGCAGGAATTCCTCTAAGATTTTGACTGCCGGATGAACCTCTTCACCGCTTTTGGACTTTGCGGTTCCGCGCCCCGCAATCTTCATTGCCGTATGTGAATGGGTAGCCGCAATTATTAGTTTTTTAGCATCAATCTCATTTGTCAGCTTTGAAAATTTTTCTCTTGCTAAATCAATCAACTCTTTTGGAAATCCCTCCATATCCCAGGATACAATAATCATAGAATCTCCATCTGCCTCAACTGCCATAGCAGTTGCGGATATTTCCGACTCCACATACTCTGAAATTCTTTCAAAAAACTGTCCTGCAAGGCTTACCTTTTTGCTGGGTACAAGACTTTCCTCCGCCCAGCCTATAAATATTTTTCCCATTTTTCTTCCTCCCGATTAATTATTCCAAAACTGCGCCTTTATTTGACGGCTTTACTTCTTTTGCATATCTTTTTAGGTACTTTCCCACATTTTCCTGCTCGTGTAAAGCTAAATTTTTCCGTCTTTTATTTAATTCTTCTTCTGTTAAGCAGGCATTTATTTCACCTTTGTAAAGGTCGATGTTTATTACATCGCCATCATTTACAAGTGCTATATTTCCTCCGTCAGCCGCTTCGGGACACAGATAGCCAATACTAAGCCCTCCGCTTGCGCCCGAAAAGCGTCCGTCAGTTATAACAGCAGTATTCGGAATGCCCTTTAATATCTCGGTAACGCGGTGCATTTCCTTCATTCCGGGGCCACCCTTTGGTCCTTCATAGCGGATAATTACTGCGTCGCCCTCTGTTATCTGATTTTTATGGAATGCCGCATAGCATTCATCTTCATTATCGAATACCTTTGCCTTTCCCGAAAACTTTTTCATATTATCGGGTACGGCGGAGGTTTTAACCAATGCCCCGCCCTCGGCAAGATTTCCGTAAAGCACCTGTATTCCGTCCGCCTTTTTTATGGGTTCTTCCATAGACCGAATAGTATTTTTATCCTTTACACAAGCGGATTTTATATTGTCCTTTACCGATTTTCCCGTAACTGTTTTACATTCCGAATGAAGAACAGCTTCAAGCTCCTTCATTAAGGCAGGAATACCGCCCGCACGATAGAGTTCTATAACTGTTTTATCCCCGTTTGGAGTAATATCTGTCAAAAGCGGTGTTTTTGATGTTATTTCGGATATAGCGTCCCAACTAAGCTCCATACCAAGCTCCGCAGCAAGGGCGGGAAGATGCAAAAGTGCGTTTAATGAGCCGCCTATTGCACTCAGCACGGTTACAGCGTTTTCAAGAGCTTCCTTTGTCATTATATCGGACGGCAAAACCTTGTTTTTTACAAGTTCCATCACTGCTGCGCCTGATTTTCTTGCGATATTTCGCCGCATTGCTGTACTTGCAGGAATAAGACTTCCTTCGGGCAGCATCATTCCCAAAGCCTCTGCTATACACCCCATTGTGTTTGCAGTTCCCAAAAACGGGCAAATGCCCGGTCCCGTATAGTATTTTAGAGTTTCTTCTATCAATTCTCTTTCGGATATTTCACCTGCCAAAAACTTTGCGCGTGCCTTTTTAGAGTCACTCGGCTTGATTTCGGTATAGCACGGTCCTGCTGTTACCAAAACTGACGGCAGATTTATTCTTGCGGCGGCATTTAGCATTGCAGGAATAATCTTATCACAAGAGCCCATAAAAACAACGCCGTCAAATATGCCTTCGCCAACCACCATTGCCTCTATTGAGTCCGTTATAATCTCCCTGTGGGGCAACGAGTACCGCATACCTGAATGTCCCTGTGCTATACCGTCACACATAGCTATCGTATTAAACTCT
Source organism: Clostridia bacterium (assembly GCA_017553025.1). Next base: position 2,436 of record JAFZNF010000066.1, read on the forward strand.
ATCGGCTCTCCGCCTGCTTCAATAATGCCTTTTTTTACCTCTTCGGCAAGTTTTCGGAGCGGTTCGTGACCCGGACAGATTTCATTCCAGCTGTTTGCTATTGCAATCAATGGCTTTTCATCAAGTGAATCAAGATTTACGCCTGCAGATGCAAGATGCGCTTTTGCGATTGCACGCTGGAAATCGTCTAATTTATCTATTGCACGCTTCATTTTATTCATCTCCCTTTTTAATTAACTCTGTCAAAGGTCTGCCGTCCGCGTTTTTAAGCTCTACCCCCAAAATCTTTGCATAGGTAGGCGCGCCGTCTACAAGGTCTGCATTCGGCAAAACCGCACCCTTTATAAAGTCAGGTCCGTAGGCTATAAAAGGCGGTCTTGCCGCTTTATCGGGATGATACCCGTGATTTCCTCCAATACAGCCGCAAAGAGAAAGCGGCATCGCTTTTGCATATGCCCCGCTCCAATCATCGCTAAATGATGTAAATCCGTCTGTTTCAACAACAAAGGTAAAATCACCGTCAAGGTGCATTTTATGCAGCTCCTCCGGAGTATATACCTCTGAAATTCCCCAAATGCCCTCGTCACGCTTTTCTTTTAACAGATTATATACCTTTTGTTTCAGCTCTTTATCATCAGGGTTATTTAAGTAAATCTGTGCGCTCATTCCCGATTCGTGACACCAAGCGCTAAATTCTTTCACACTTCCGTCGCCGTTTAATTTTATCAAACCCTCGGATACAAAAAGACAGTTTAAGTTTACATTTCTTGTTGTATTTAACTGTCCGTGGTCTGCCGTTACCACAAAGTTTGTTTGTTCAAAAATTCCTGCATCTTTTGCAGCGTGAACAAGCATAGTCAGCATATTTTCACATTCATCTAAGCCTTTTTGTACCAATTCTGAAAATACACCTGTTTTATGTCTGTAGCTATCAACGTTTCCGAGATGTATTGTAAGAATATCAGGCTGATATTTACGGATAATCTGCGCACTCACTCTTGTTAAAAAATAACTGCTTTCAGGCTGTTTTCTGCCCACACGCAACCAAAGAAACGGCTCTACCGTCTCATCAAAAAGCCAGTTGGGTGTTCCGTTATCAAGGTATGCCTCTCTATATGCCTCTATCGGCGCTCCCGCATCAGGCCAACATTCATTTACAAGATAGTCAACGCTTTTATGATTGCCCGTAACAGGCCATCCTACAGACGCCGTTTTAAGTCCTGCACGCTTGCATACATCTAAAATATCCTCGCATTTTACATTTTTATGTTCAAATATCCACGGCGGATTTTCATCAAACGAAACATAGGTATTATTTACAATACCGTGTTTATCGGGATAACAGCCTGTTGCCATTGTTGTGTGGCACGGGTATGTAAGCGTCGGATAGATACTTTTCATACGCTCTACCATTGCCCCTCCCGAAATCAGCATACTAAAAGTCGGTTTTTCCCTTAAATATTTCAAATCTTCAAATATCAAAGCATCTAATGATATAACTATTAGTTTATTTCTCATTTTTACAAACCTTATTTTTCTTTCAAATGTACGTCTGTTCCTGTCATATCAACTCCGACATCAACTGCACGCCTAATAAATAGTACCACAAAATCTCAATTTTGTCCATATTTTTAAATATATTTTTCTGTTTTTTACGGCTTTAACTTAGTTATAAAAATTTATCTATTAGTTGAATTATTTTTAACAATATGATACAATATTTGTAACAATAGATGCACAATCATAGTTTTACGGAGGAACGAAAATGGAAACACTAAAATTTGATTTATCAAAAAAGTAT
>JAFZNF010000067.1 GCA_017553025.1 Clostridia bacterium
GTATTTTCTTCCTTGATGTGCGTTGTACATTTTTGAAGTTTACAAATATACCCTGTGCCGTTTCGGGGCGGAGATAGATTGTTGAGGACGAATCCTCCGTAACGCCCTGAAAAGTCTTGAACATAAGATTGAACTGACGGATGTCGGTAAAGTTGTCTTTGCCGCATTCGGGGCAAACGATACCGTTTTCCTTGATATATTCAAGCATTTTTTCGTTGCTCCAGCCGTCTACCGTAATATCCTCGCCCTTCTCGTGCGCGAAATCCTCAATGAGCTTGTCGGCTCTGTGACGGGCATGACATTCCTTGCAGTCCATAAGTGGATCGGAGAAACCGCCGATGTGTCCCGAAGCCACCCATGTTTCGGGATTCATTAAAATAGCGCAGTCAACGCCCACATTATATTTTGACTCCTGAATAAATTTTTTCCACCAAGCCTTTTTTATATTATTCTTAAGCTCAACTCCTAAGGGACCGTAATCCCAGGAATTGGCAAGTCCTCCGTAAATTTCGCTTCCCGCATATACAAAGCCTCTGCCTTTACAGAGAGCAACAATTTTTTCCATTGTTTTTTCCGAATTTTTCACAGTTTTACCACCTTTTTTAAATCATCAGTATTAGTTTACTTAAAAAGCGCATTTTTGTCAATAGGAAAAGGAAAAAATGCCAATAAAAAGGCATTATGTAAACAAAACGGTGTGGATATAAAATCGAAGTTATCCACGAATTGAGGAAAATCACACCAAATTAAGACAAAATCACACACAAAAATGCGGGATAACCCTGTGGATAACGTGGATTGTAATCCGCGTGTAATATTTCCGTTATGTAAACCGCATATTTGACAGGCAGAATTTTTTTTAATATAATAGTAATCGGGTGATTGGCTTGAGAAAAGAGGATTTAGACAGAATAAAGGACAAAGTTTCAGGAGATTTTTTCTATTATGAAAGCGTAGGCTCTACAAATATAGAGGCACTTAAGCATAGTGATATGCCTGATAAAAGCATTTTCTTTACAGAAAATCAGACATCGGGACGGGGACGAAGGGGCAGACGATGGGAGGCGTCAAAGGGCGGAATTTATATGACTGTTCTTTTAAAGCCCCAAAAAATTTTCGATAATATATCAGCACTCACGCTTGCTACAGGTCTTGCAGTATCAAGAGTAATACCGAACTCTTCAATAAAATGGCCGAATGACATAATCCTGGGCGATAAAAAGGTCGCGGGTATTCTGACGGAAACAAAAATTTCGCAAAATGACGTAATTATCGCAGTAGGAATAGGAATAAATGCGAATAATACGGAGTTTTCAGGCGAGCTTGAAAAAAAAGCGACCTCAATATATCTGTATTCAGGCAAAACGCAGGATATAGCGGAGCTTGTTACTAAATGTTACACTGAATTCTTAAGAATTTACGAGCGTTTCAAAGTGTACGGATTTGTAAAAATAAAGGAAGAATATGAAAAAAAATGTGTAACATTAAACCGTGGGATTTTGGTTTTAAGTGACGGTAAAGAACGGGTAATGACAGCTGTCGGGATAAATGAAAGAGGAGAACTTTTGGCGTCGGCTGACGGAGAAACAGAGACAATAAATTTCGGAGATGTTTCTGTGCGCGGATTTTTGGGATATGTAAAATGAAAAAAGACTGCCGATAGAATTTATCAGCAGTCTTTCTGTTATGCGTTAAGTACACTGAGCACAACTGTGGTTATGAGAAACAAGATGGCAAGCGTTGTTGTCATTTTTGAAAACATTGACGCTTTTGTCCTACCCGAATTCCTGTTAAAGAATGAGTCGCCGTCAGGCGTTGAGCCTGCAATTCCTTTAAGCCCGGGGTCTTTGCCCTCCTGCAAAAGAACAACAGTTATAAGTGCAACTGTTACTATTATGTGCAAAACCATAAATACCGTATTCATTGGCATAACCTCCTAAATTGATTGTAAACAAGGGTATTATAACATCTTATCCTTTATTTTACAAGCCTTTTGTATAATTTTTTTGATAATATTTGTAAATTATTAAAAATTGTTACAGAATTGTTATAAAAAATATGTAGATTTTTATATAAAAATGTGATAAAATGCAGTTATATATCACAGTGCTGAAAGGATTTGCACTATCATGAAAAGGAAACTATTATGCCTTTTCGGTGCGCTAATTTTAATACCGTGCGGAAAGGTTTTTGCAAAAACAAATGATGAAATAACAGTTAAATTTCAGGACAAGGTTATTGAATTTAATTCATCGCCGATAATTACTGATGCCCGCACGCTTGTGCAGATAAGACCGATAGCCGAGGCGATGAATCTTGAAATTGAGTATGAACCAAAGGGCGAAAAGGTCATTTTGTGTGACGGCGATGTAGAGGTAAGATTTGCAGTAAATTCGGATATTTCCTACATAAACGGCGAGAAGAAAAAAATGGACGTAAAAATGGCGTTAAAAGACGACTACACTTTTGTGCCGATACGCTATCTTGCCGAGCCGTTCGGATATGAAATAGGATATGATGAGGAAGAAAAAATCGTAAATATCTCACTGCCGAGAGAAAAGATTTTGGCAAAGCTTAGAGATGAAATAAGGACGGGGAGCGGAAAGTATCCGTCAACCTATTACTATCAGTCGCAGGAGGACATAGGGTTTGATAATAACGGCAAAGGCTACTGCTGGGTATGCTCGTATGCTATGCTTTTAAGCGATGTTACAAAAACCAAATTGACTCCTCTTGATATTGCGGAAGTTAATATAAAAAACGGATATAGCGGAAACTTTATGTCAGGGCATACATCTGTTGCTGAAAACTTTGGCTGTATACTTGTGCCTGCGCTTTCGGAAAATTCGCCGTATTTCGGCGGTTTCGGAAACCTAAAAAGAGGCGAAACCGATTTGGTAATTGAAAGCGACCAAGATGCCTATAATGCATTAAAAGAGGCGCTTGATAATTTTCCTAACGGCGTAATTGCGCGTTTTGAGGCATACCCCCATTCAATGGTTGCAGTGGGTTATGATGATACCGATATTTATTTTAATGACCCCGGGATAAAAAACGGCGAACATAAGAAAATTTACGAGACGTGTCTTAAAAATTACAGTCTGTCCGATTTATCATATATTCAGGCGATAGCGAAAAAATAGAGAAAGGGTGAGAAAATGAGGTACGAAAAATCCTGCGGTGCGGTTATTTACCGCCATAATGAAGCGGAAATAGAATATCTTCTTGTTTTTAACAAGAAATCGGGAGCAAACGGACATTGGGGTTTCCCAAAAGGGCATAAAGAGGGCAGTGAGAACGAGTATGAAACGGCACAGCGCGAGATTTTTGAGGAAATAGGTATCTTTGTAGTATTTTGCGGAAATGCAAAAGTTGTAACGACTTACAGCCCGAAAGAGGGAGTTACAAAGGACGCAGTTTATTTTCTCGCAACGCCGAAAAACGGACAGGAGATAAAAATTCAGCGCTCGGAAATAGCAGAATATTCCTGGTGCAGTCCCGAAAAAGCACGTATCTTGCTGACATATGACGCGCAGGTTTTGGATAAAATTGAAAAATCAATGTAAAAAAGTGAAAAATATGTGGACAAATTACTCTTTTTGTTGTATAATCTTCCTTAGAATAAATTTGGAACTGTGAGGAAATAAAAATGGACGAAAGAGTATTTGCAATTAACCATCCGCTTATTCAGCATAAATTATCCATTATGCGCGATAAGAACACTTCCGTAAAGGATTTCAGGAGCTGTGCTTATGAGATAGGCCTGCTTTTGGGATATGAGGCAACGCACGATATGGAGCTTGAAGATTATGAAATTGAAACTCCGATACAGAAGACAATTGCGAAAAGAACAAAGAGAAAGGTTGCGCTTGTGCCTATTTTAAGAGCGGGACTCGGTATGGTAGACGCTATGATGGAGCTTATACCTGCAGCAAAAATCGGGCATATAGGTCTTTACAGAAATGAAGAAACTTTAGAGCCTGTTGAGTATTACTGCAAGATGCCGTCTGATATTGAGGAGAGAGAAGTTTTGGTGCTTGACCCTATGCTTGCAACGGGCGGAAGTGCAAAAGATGCAATTTCGATGATAAAAAAGCGCGGAGCTAAAAACATAAAATTTATCTGTATAATTGCCGCACCCGACGGAATTAAGGCACTTCGTGAGGCTCACCCCGATGTTGATATATATTGCGGTGCAGTTGACGAAAGGCTGAATGAAAACGGATACATTGTTCCCGGTCTCGGAGATGCAGGGGACAGGCTTTTCGGTACATTATGATTAAAAATCGGTGAACTTCGGTTCACCGATTTGTTTGAGGAGAAAATACTGCTTATGCGAGTAAGAAAAAAGAAAAACTGCGATATTCGTCTTGAGAAGAGCGGAAGTCTATGGATAAAAGAACCGCAGGAGTTAAAAGGTGTATGGCAAAAGGAATTCGGTAATAATAATCCCATACATATCGAAATCGGCTGCGGAAAGGGTAAATTTATTCTGGAAATGGCAAGAAAATATCCCGATATAAATTTCATAGCGATAGAAGTTGTAAAGGACGTTATGGTAATCGCTATGGAAAAGGCGGAGCCTTTAGGACTTTCCAATCTTAGGTTTATTATTGCAGATGCAAACTGCCTTTGCGAATTTTTTGAAAAAGGGGAAGTGAAAAGAATTTATCTTAATTTTTCCGACCCGTGGAAAAAACGCAAGCAGGCAAAACGCCGTCTTACACACAAAAACTTTCTCGATATCTATA
>JAFZNF010000068.1 GCA_017553025.1 Clostridia bacterium
AGTGGGGCAAAAGAAGATTTGCTTACGAAATCGATGATAAGACGGAAGGATACTATGTTCTTGTTGACTTCACTTCTGACGGGGATTTCCCGAAAGAACTTGACAGACAATACAGAATTACCGACGGCATTCTTCGTACAATCATTATTCGTAAAGACAGCTAATTGCGAGGTAATGTTATGAACAAAGTAATTTTAATGGGCAGACTTACCCGCGACCCTGAAATGCGCCAGACAACAGGCGGTATTCAGGTCTGCAGTTTTTCGGTTGCAGTAAACCGCCGTTTTGCAAAGGACGGTCAGCAGAATGCTGATTTTATCAACTGTACTGCTTGGCGTCAGCAAGCGGAATTTATCTGCAAGTATTTCCACAAAGGCTCTATGATTGCTTTGGTGGGATCTCTGCAATCCCGTTCCTGGGAAAATCAGGAGGGAAAACGGCAGTACGCAACAGATGTTGTTGTTGACGAGGTTTATTTTACAGGCTCGCGTCAGGAATCCAATACAGGTGCGCAGGAGGGCGGTTATAATATGACTCAGCCTGCACCGCAGCAGGAAGCTGATGTTTTCGGCGATATAGACAGTATGGGGTTCCAGACAATAGAGGGTTCTGAGGACGACCTGCCGTTTTAAGCGATAAAAATTGATAGGAGGAAATAGCTATGGAAGAAAAGAATGAAAGACCTTTTAAAGCAAGACGCCCCAAAAAGAAGGTTTGCGTTTTCTGCGTTGACAAGGTTGACAATATCGACTACAAGGATACCGCAAAATTAAGAAGATATATAACAGAGCGCGGTAAAATCGTGCCCAGACGTATCAGCGGTACCTGCGCTAAACATCAAAGACAGCTCACAATTGCCATTAAAAGGGCAAGACAAATCGCGCTTTTGCCTTTTGTTGCTGAATAAGACTTTAAAGACTGCAAAATTTGCAGTCTTTTTTGTTTTTTCTATTGACAAAACAGGTTTTTTTCTGTACATTGAAGATAGTACAGAAAATTTTTATTTTTGGGGGACTTTTTATGAAGAAATCTTTACTTTCCTGTATTCTGGCGCTTTCGGTTCTTCTTTGCTATGTGCCTGTTTTGGCAGAGGAGGAAGCACCCGGATTTGTAACGGTATCTATTGAATATCCTGATGCCGAAAAACTTTTCAGGAATGATTACATTGCCTATGACAGTCTTTTGTTGCGCTATGCTGACGACAAAACGCCCATTGCTCTGTCATCGGTATATGAAAAACGCATTTTTGCAACAATTCCTGCGGAAAATACAGGAAGAGAGCTTGAGGCTTTCTTTTCAGAAAAAACCGAATTTTCCGATGAGCCGAGCGATGATGAATACAGCAATGATTCTTTCAATTTTTATATAATGAAAGAACTGTCAAAAAGGGGAATAATAAAGGGTAATGAAAAGGGCGAGGCTCTGCCCTTTGATAATATTACCAGAGCAGAGGCGGTTGCTATGTGTATGCGTCTTTTAGGCGTTGACAATATGCCAGACACAGACAGCGGTTTTGATGATGTCCCGCTTGATAGCTGGTATGCGCCTGCTGTTACAAAAGCACGAAAGCTCGGCGTTGTTTCGGGCGATGACGAAACACACTTTGCGCCTATGCGCAACGTTTCCTGTGAGGAAATGGTTGCGTTAATCGCAAGATGTTTATGGACAAGCGGTCTGCAAAAGGAAAAATCTGTTTCACGCGAGGACTTAATTTCAGAGCTTTCACTTGCTGACGGCGATGACATATCCGACTGGGCAATATCAGCCTATAACACAATGAAAACCTACGGAACGGCAGAAGGCGTTTATGATAATGATGAAAGTACTGAAATGTCATTTTTACTGCACCCGAAAGATAATGCAACCAGATTTTTTGCAGCATATGCGCTTTTAGATGCCTGCGAGCTCCTGCAGGTTTATCCGTCGCAAACCGCAATTTCTTTCGGTTTTGATAAAAATATGCCGAAAATTGACGGCTCGACCTCGACATATCCATTTACTGACGCCGTTTACCGCACACTTTTCCTTAACGGTTTTGCTAAAAGCGAAAAACCTGAAAAACACAGCAAGAGCCACGCGTCCTATGAACGCTTGATAAACGGAGAAGTGGATATGATTTTTGCGTCGGTTTACCCTGCAAGCGATATTTTGGAGCTTGCGGAAGAAAAGGGCGTTGAGCTTGAGCTGATACCGATTGCTTATGACGCTATGATTTTCTTCACAAATGCCGATAACCCCATAAAAGGACTTACAAAAAAGCAGATTTCCGAAATTTATGTAGACAATAAATATAAAAACTGGAGCCTTTTGGGCGGAACTTCTTCGCTTTTATACCCATACTGCCGTAACAATGACAGCGGAAGCCACGCACAGATGGAGCGTCATTTCTTAAACGGCAAGGAAATAAATGAAAAAATACGCAAAGAAAATACTTCTGTTGCGATGTCAAATATCCTGACAGATGTTATGAGTGCACAGACAGAAAATCCTAAAGGTTACGGCTTAGGTTACAGCATTTACTATTATTTCCAGAATATGGATTTATTCTATGATACCAATAAAAATTTGAAACTTCTGGAAATAGACGGCGTCTATCCTGATGATGAAACCATAGCAAGCGGAAAATATCCTCTTTCAAACAACACGTATGTTGTTTTAAGAAAAGATGAGCAGAAAGACTCGCCCGCACGGAAAATGGCAGAGTTTATGCTGACAAAAGAGGGACAGGCTTGTGTAGAAGATGCAGGATTCGGCGCTTTATATCCCCCGA
>JAFZNF010000069.1 GCA_017553025.1 Clostridia bacterium
CCCGCAGCAAGAAACAAAGCAGAGGTGTTTTTTCTGTATCCGGGAGTGCGCGCGGTATTCTGGCATAGAGTGGCGCACTTTTTTTACATACATAACCTTAAATTTATTGCGCGCTGGATATCCCAGACAACGCGATTTTGGACGGGGATAGAAATTCACCCCGGAGCAACGATAGGAAAAGGACTTTTTATTGACCACGGAATGGGCGTTGTGATAGGTGAAACGGCGGTAATAGGGGATAACTGCACAATATATCAGGGCGTAACCCTTGGCGGCACGGGAACGGAAAAGGGTAAGCGCCACCCAACCCTCGGCAATAATGTTATGGTTGGCTGCGGTGCAAAAATTTTAGGACCGTTTACAGTCGGCGACAATTCCAAAATTGCGGCAGGAGCAGTGGTTTTGTCAGAGGTACCGCCGAATTCCACCTGCGTAGGCGTGCCTGCAAGGATAGTTAAATTAGAGGGCGTGCGTGTTGAGTGCGATTTGGATCAGATAACCGTACCCGACCCGATTTCGTCACAGCTTTGCACACTTTCGGTGCATATTAAAAATCTTGAAAAAAAGTTAGAGGAAATAGAAAAATGAGAATTTACAACACAATGACCCGCCAAAAGGAGGAGTTTGTACCAATCACCGAGGGTGAGGTAAAAATGTACTCCTGCGGTCCTACCGTTTACGATTATTTTCATATAGGAAATGCACGTCCGTTTATAATTTTCGATACACTGAGAAGATATCTGGAATATCTGGGATATAAAGTCACCTTTGTCCAGAATTTTACCGATATAGATGATAAAATGATAAACCGCGCAAATAAAGAGGGCATAACGGTAAAAGAACTTGGCGAGCGTTTTATAAATGAGTATTTTAAGGATGCTGAGGCGCTTGGAATAAAGCGGGCAACAATTCATCCGAAGGCGACAGAAAACATTGATGCGATAATTGATGTTGTAAAGCGCCTTGAGGAAAAGGGCTATGCGTATAATGTTGATGGAAATGTTTATTTCAGGACGAAAAAGTTTGACGGATACGGAAAACTTTCGCATCAGCCGCTTGACGAGCTTGAAGCAGGCGCAAGAATTGACATTAACGAGGGCAAGGAAGACCCTATGGACTTTGCGCTCTGGAAAGCGCAAAAAGAGGGCGAGCCTGCGTGGGAAAGTCCGTGGGGAATGGGAAGACCCGGTTGGCATATTGAGTGTTCCGCGATGGTGAATAAGTATCTCGGAAATACAATAGATATCCACTCGGGCGGAAAAGACCTGATTTTTCCGCATCACGAGAACGAAATTGCCCAGTCTGAGTGTGCAAACGGCTGTGAGTTTGCGCGTTTTTGGATGCATAACGGATATATAAACATTGATAACAGAAAAATGAGCAAATCCTTGGGAAATTTCTTTACAATACGCGATATCACCGAGAAATATGAACCGCAGGTTGTGAGATTTTTTATGCTGTCGGCACATTACAGAAGCCCTGTAAATTTCAGCGACGAACTTATGGCACAGGCGAAGTCGGCAATGGAAAGGGTATATAACTGCATAGAAAATCTGGAATTTTTGAAAAAAAGCGCCCAAAACCGCGATATGAATGACACAGAAATAAGGCTTTCTGAGGACATAAAAAACGCAAAAAAACGGTTTTTGGACGCAATGGACGACGATTTAAATACAGCAGATGCGATTTCTGCAATTTTTGATATAGTTTCCTCAGCAAATAAAACTGTCAGCGAAGAGGGCGGCAATGCTGCTTCTGTTATAGATGATGCGCTTTCTGCCATTCACGAGCTTGGCGATGTTTTAGGACTTTTTGGAAATCAGGAAAAAGTTGCCTCAAAGGAGATAGAGGAGCTTATCGAAAAGCGGAATGAGGCAAGAAAAGCAAAAAACTATCAGGAGGCAGACCGTATCCGAGATGAGCTGAAGGCTAAAAATATTGAGCTTAAGGATACGCCTACAGGCGTAAAATGGTCGTACATTAAATAATGAAAAATCCTTTGGAATATTCCCCTTTGGTGCTTGCGTATATCGGCGATGCGGTGTATGAAATATATACAAGGGAGCGGATACTTAAAGAAAATCCGAATATGCCTGCGCATAAGCTTCACTTGGAGAATATAAAATATGTAAAAGCGCACGCGCAAAGCAGCAGTTTTTCTGCAATAGAGCCTATACTAAAAGAAGATGAGCAGGTGGTTTTTAAACGCGGGAGAAACGCAAAATCGGGGACAACCCCAAAAAATGCAGATGTTTTGGAATATCACCGCGCAACGGGACTTGAGGCGCTTTTCGGATATCTTCATTTAAGTGGAAGAGAGGAGAGGCTTGCCGAACTTATGGCACTGGCTTTTGATAATGCAAATATTAAAGTTACGGAGTGAAAAAAATGGACGGAAAAAGGAAAACAGAACTTGCAATTATTGCAAATAAGGTGAGAAAAAGCGCGCTTACAGGAATTTATAACGCAAAAGCGGGACACCCCGGCGGTTCGCTTTCAATAGCAGACCTTTTGACATATCTATATATGGAGGTTATGAGAGTAGACCCTAAGAACCCTAAGATGCCTGACCGTGACAGATTTGTGCTGTCCAAAGGACATACCTGTCCTGCACTTTACGGAATACTTGCATATTGCGGATTTTTCCCCCAGAAGGATATAAAAACGTTAAGAAAAGCAGACAGCTACCTTCAGGGACACCCTGATATGAATAAAGTACCCGGAGTTGATATGTCAACAGGCTCCTTGGGACAGGGCGTATCGGCAGCGGGCGGAATGGCGCTTGCAGCCAAACTTGACGGCAAAGATTTTCGTGTATATGCAGTTTTGGGGGACGGCGAACTTCAGGAGGGTCAGGTATGGGAACAGGCAATGTTTGCATCTCACTATGGGCTTGACAACCTGACAATCTTCATTGATAATAACGGACTTCAGATAGACGGAAACATTGATGATGTAATGAGTCCCAATCCTATTGATAAAAAATTTGAAAGTTTTGGCTGGAATGTTGTCTTGGCAGATGCGCACGATTTTGATTCTTTGGAAAAGGCGGTAGAAATTGCTAAAAATACAAAAGGTAAACCAACTGCGGTTATTATGAAATCGGTAAAGGGTAAAA
>JAFZNF010000070.1 GCA_017553025.1 Clostridia bacterium
ACTCCTTAATTCCGCCCTCTGCAAATAAAGTGACGGTTTCAGGCTTTTCTGCACGTTTATCGGTAAAGAGAATTTTAATTCCTTTATTCAAAAACGCCTGTTCGCGGAGCCTTTTTAAAAGTACGTCATAATCAAATTCTAAAGTTTCAAAAATTTCAGGGTCCGGCTTAAAGGTGATTTTTGTACCCGTTCTTTTTGTATCTCCGATAACCTTTAATTCGCAGGTTGGCTTTCCGCGTTCATAACTTTGATAATGGATATGCTTTCCGTCCGATACTTCAACTTCAAGTTTTTCGGAAAGCGCGTTTACAACAGATGAACCAACGCCGTGAAGACCGCCCGAAACCTTGTATCCGCCTCCGCCGAATTTTCCGCCTGCGTGGAGTATTGTAAGTACAACCTGAACGGTCGGAATTCCCTCCTGAGGGTGTATTCCGACGGGTATGCCTCGTCCGTTATCGTCAACTGATACGGAATTATCAGGATTTATATCAACTTTGATTTCGGTACAGTAGCCTGCCAAAGCCTCGTCAATGGAATTATCTACAATTTCATAAACCAAATGGTGAAGACCTGCCGATGAAGTCGAGCCTATATACATACCAGGTCTTTTTCTGACAGCTTCAAGTCCCTCTAAAACCTGTATTTGATTTTCATCATACTTAGTTTCAATTCTTTCCATTTTTTGTTCTCCTGACTTATATAATATTTTCAGAATTTACTCGTTTTAATAGTGTGCGTGTTGCGAGAGATGAGATATATACGCGGTTTTTGCCGAAAACGCTTGTTATTATAAAGGATTTTGGCAAATCCTCTGTAACATCGCAAATTTCACCGTTTTTTTGCGCCGTTTTCAAAAATGCTCGCGTTTTTGCAGAAACGGTCGTATTGTCCATATCGAAAATGCCTAAGATATCGCTTGTTTTGACCGATACATCACTTCCGAGATGAAGATACATTTTTAATTCCTCCGTTTTCTACCTTATAGACGGCAGACGTCTTTCCTATAGCTGTACTTTCTGCGTCGGTGCAGGTAAGTATGACCTGCTTGTCCTCTATTCTGCCTGCAAGATATGAGCGTCTTGATGTATCAAGCTCACTCATTATGTCGTCCAAAAGGAGTACGGGATACTCTCCGCGTATATCGCGGATAAGTTCTGTCTGAGCTATTTTAAGACTTAGAACAGCAGTTCTTTGCTGACCTTGGGACGCATAATTTTTAATCTCCTTATCTCCGATAAAGAAACGCAGCTCGTCGCGCTGTATTCCGTAAAGACTGCTCCCGTTTTCTATTTCGCGCTCTGCTACCGCAGAAAGTTTCTTGTAAAAATTATCCTTATCTATTATATCACAATCTATGCTCGGTGTATATAGTAAATTTAAAATTTCTCCGCAAATTTCTTTATGAATATTTGCGGAAAAAGAATTTAGTTTTTCGGTAAAATCGGCACGGTATTTCATAATAAATGCACCGTCGTCTGACAGTTGCTCATTCCATACGTCAAGCGTATCATCACTGGAAATTCCCGAAAAACGCATTTTTTTCAGGAGATTATTTTTCTGTGCAAGATTTTTATGATAAGAAATAAGCCGTTTGAGATAAACAGGGTAGAGCTGGCTTATCGCCTCATCAAGAAAATGACGGCGCAGGAGAGGTGCTCCCTTTATAATCTGCAAATCCTCAGGCGAAAACATAACAACATTTAAATAACGCATCAGCATTGAAAGCTTTGTTATAGGCACATTATTTATTGTTATTGATTTTTTTCCGTTTTTGGCAAGCTGTAAAATAGCTTTGTAGCTGCGGTTAGCGTCACAGAATTCAAGACAGAGCTTCATAAAATCCGAGCCGAATTTTATCATTTCGGTATCCGATTTGGTGCGGTGGCTTCTGCCGTGTGAAAAGAGAAATATCGCTTCTAAAATATTAGTTTTTCCCTGTGCATTATTACCGAATATTATGTTTGTATTTTCGCCGAAGGATATTTCTTCACATTCATAATTACGGAAATTGAGAAGTGAAAGTTTTTCAATTTTCATCTAAATCACCGTCATTTCAACTGTTTCGCTGTCTAAATTTACCGAAACAATATCGCCTGAGCGTATTTTTTTGCCGCGCATAAGACAAACTTCGCCGTTTACGGATACTATTCCGTCCAAAATCATTGATTTGGCAGTACTTCCGTTTTCAGATATGCCCGAAAATTTCAGCAGCTGGTCAAGTTTAATGTATTCGGTTGAAATTTTTACTTCAGTTTTTCTCATAAAAAACTCCTAATTTGTGGTTCGTTTAACCTCTGAAACACCCGAAATCTGTGAAATCCTCGTAATAGCACGCTTTAAATCGTCAGTGTCGGAAATTTCAAGACCAAAGGTCATAACAGAGGTTTTGTTTTTCATTTTTCGTGC
>JAFZNF010000071.1 GCA_017553025.1 Clostridia bacterium
GCTTATAATTCCCATTTTTTCTTTAAGGGTGTCTTTGATAAACTCAGCCTCTTTTTCGGAAATTTCCCCGCACAAAACAAGCCGCATAGCCTTATGCTGCTTTGAAAGTTCAATTTTCTCTATACGGTGCATACCTTCCTTTGTTCCTTCAAAAAAACTGAATACTGAGCTTAAAATAGGTTTCATCATAAATTCCTTTGCTTTTTAATATGACTATATTTTACAACATAAGCCATATTTTTTCAAGCTAATATTGACATAAAAAACTATTGACAAAAAAATTTTTATGTGTTATTATAGGGGGTGTATGCGGGAGTGGCTCAGTGGTAGAGCGTCACCTTGCCAAGGTGAACGTCGCGAGTTCGAATCTCGTCTTCCGCTCCAAAATCGGCAAAACTTGTAAAGTTTTGCCGATTTTTTTCATTTTCAATCCAATATTACCAGAAATTTTGCATTGATTTTGCGTTTTTTTGGGTGTTATAATTTTATCAGGCAGTATTTATCACAATTACCGTCCGCAAAAGTGATTATTTTTGCCTGTTTGCGGACAGAAGGGATATAGACATATGAAAAAACTATTATCTTTTGCAGCGGCAGTTTGTGTTTTGTCTGCTTCCGTTTCGGGCTTTGCCGCTTGCAACATCAAAATCGCAGGAAATTCAGCAAATCCGCTTTGCGGTATTGCCTCCTATAACTCAAACGGAAGTACAATGGTGCCTTTCAGAAGCATATGCGAGGCTCTTGGCGCAAAGGTAAGCTGGGACGCATCTACAAACACCGCATCGGCAGAGTGCTGCGGAAAAACCGTTTCCTTATGCACAGGCGGAAATCAAATCAATACGCAAAACGGAACTGTTGAGCTTCCTACTCCGTCCTGCAACAAAAACGGACTGACCTATGTACCCTTGCGTGCAATATGCGAGGCATTGGGCTGTGATGTCAACTGGGACGCCTCAAGCGGTGACATAAATATTGAACCCAATCAGGACAACACCTGCGAAAACTGTGAAAATCAAAGTGATTGTACCGACGGAAACTGCAATCAAAATGCAGGTTACACCTCTTTGCAGGATTTTATGAACAATTTCTTTAATCACAATGCAAGTCAGAGCAATTCAGGAAACACACAGACAGAAACACCGTCTGCACCTGTTCAAAACGAACAGCCTGCAAGCAATATCGGCTCATATGAACTTCAG
Organism: Clostridia bacterium; assembly: GCA_017553025.1. The sequence goes on from JAFZNF010000071.1 coordinate 1,200, forward strand.
GTGCTTAACTTGGTAAACGAGCAGAGAGCAAATTACGGTCTTTCTGCGCTAAAATACAGCACTGCGCTTGAGGCTGTTGCATATGCTCACAGCAAGGATATGGCGCAAAACAACTATTTCAGTCACACAAATCTTTCGGGGCAATCTCCCTTTGACAGAATGAGGCAAGCCGGAATATCCTACAGAAGCGCTGCGGAAAATATTGCAGCAGGGCAGAGAACACCTCAAGAGGTCGTTAATGCTTGGATGAACTCATCAGGACACAGAGCGAATATTTTAAACTCATCTGTGACCGAAATGGGTGTAGGTATTTACTCAGGCGGAAGTTATGGGGTTTACTGGACACAGCTGTTTCGCGGTTAATAAAAATGACGGTTTTAAAAAACCGTCATTTTTATTATAATTTCTGTTATCAATACAACCGCACAAGAGATTACCGCGACCTTCATAAGGCTTTTCCCAAAATATGAAAATATCACCGCCGCCAAAAAACCCAGTCCTGCCGAAATTTTGCTGTCTGTCGCATAAAATATTGCAGGAACTGTCATAACGCTTAAAACTGCGCTCGGAAGATAATAAAGGAAGGAAACAATAAATCTGTTTTCGATTTTTTTCCTAACCAAAACTAACGGAAGCATTCTTATTAAATATGTAACACCTGCCATAGCAAGCAGATAAATCAAAAATCTACTCTCCATATTTACCTCCTTTAACAGGCGCAAAAAAGGCAAAAACTCCGCTTGCAGCAAGTGAGCAGATTATTATTACAAATCCCTCGGGTATTTTTTTGAGTATAGGCAAATAATAAAATGCACAGCTTAAAAGGACTGCAAACAGCACACAAAGGAGCATTTTTTTATCAGCTTTCATCTGCGGAACAACGATTGCCGCAAACATTGCATATATTGCAATACCAAGAGCTGAAACTACTATATGCGGCAAAACCGTACCCATAGCGGCGCCAAAAAATGTGCCGGCGCTCCAGCCTATATAAGGTCCCAGAATAAGACCGTACATATATGTTCTGCCAACATCTGCCTTATTTGAAACGGAAACGGCAAAAATCTCATCGGTGCTGGCAAATGCAATTATAAGTCTGTCAATTATGCTTACGCCCTCATCCAGCTTTTGCGAAAGGGAAACGGACATAAACATATATCTCAAATTTATTATAATCTGCCCTAAGACCAGTTCTATAAGCGTCCCGCCGCCGACGATGACAGGCACAGCCGCAAACTGTCCTGCTGATGTCAGATTTGTCATTGAAATCAAAAGCGACTCCTTTATTCCCAGTCCGCTCTTTACGGCAAATATGCCAAATGCAAAGGAAACTCCCAAATAGCCCATACATATGGGCAAACCGTCCTTTAATCCCCTAAAAAATTCTGAAAATTTCCTCATTGCTTATTCCTGTTTCTTACTCTCTTTTTAAGAGGCTCTGCCGCCCTAAAAACAGGCGCCTCATACGAGTGTATTTCTATTTTCTCACCCGTACGCGGATTTACCGCACTGTGTCCCGACCTTTTGCGTACTTTAAATGTTCCAAGCCCCACAATATACACCTTTTCGCCAAGTGACAGCTTTTCCGATATAATGTCAATTGCAAAATTTATTGCCTGCTCTGTTTGCAGGGCAGGCACTTTACTCCTTTTAGAAATTTCATCAATAAGCTCCGATTTATTCAAACAAAACACTCCTCTTGAAGAAAGTATAAAATCAGCTTTTCCGCCATACCATTTTATTCACTATACCGATATAGCTTTGGATAATTTTAACTACCTTTACCGAAACATTTTCCTCCACATAATCAGGAACTGGTATTCCAAAATCCCCGTTTTCATTCATTTTGACCGCGGTTTCTACCGCCTGAAGTAATGATTTTTCATCAATGCCCGCAAGAACAAAGCAGGCTTTATCAAGCGCTTCAGGGCGTTCTGTAGATGTTCTTATGCAAACAGCAGGAAAAGCCTCCCCCAAAGATGTAAAGAAACTGCTTTCCTCCGGAAGAGTCCCGCTGTCCGAAACAACGCAAAATGCATTCATCTGCAATTTATTATAGTCGTGAAAGCCAAGAGGCTCGTGCATAACCACACGGCTGTCCAGCTTAAATCCCGTTTCGCAAAGACGCTTTTTGCTCCTCGGATGGCAGGAATAGAGTATAGGCATATCGTATTTTTCCGCAAGATTATTTATCGCGGTAAAAAGCGAAAGAAAATTCTTTTCCGTATCAATATTTTCCTCTCTGTGCGCAGACAAAAGCATATACTTTTTAGGCTCTAAACCAAGTCTTTTAAGCACATCGGATTTTTTTATATCCTCTAAGTTTTTATGTAAAACCTCTGCCATAGGCGAGCCTGTAACATACGTCCTCTCCTTGGGCAATCCGCACTCTGCAAGGTATCTTCTTGCGTGCTCTGAGTACGCTAAATTGACATCGGAAATTATATCCACAATCCGCCTGTTAGTTTCCTCCGGCAAGCACTCATCTTTGCATCTGTTGCCCGCCTCCATATGAAAAATCGGGATATGCAGGCGCTTGGCAGGGATTGCGGAAAGACAGCTGTTGGTATCTCCCAAAACAAGGAGCGCATCGGGTTTTATCTCACACATCAGCTTATATGAGCAGTTTATTATATTGCCTATGGTCGCGCCCAAATCATCTCCGACTGCGGACATATATACATCTGGCTTATCAAGTTTCAAATCTTTGAAAAAAACGCCGTTTAAGGTGTAATCATAGTTTTGTCCCGTATGTGCGAGAATACAATCAAAATACTGCCTGCACTTTTTTATAACTTCGCTGAGCCTGATAATCTCAGGTCTTGTGCCTACTATTATCAGGAGCTTTGCCCTTCCGTCATTTTTGAATTTTACACCGCTGTAATCTGCATTGATGTCCATAGTCTGACTCCCCCTCCGTCTTTTAATCTCCGCAAGGCTCTACAGCCTCAAAAAATGTATCAGGACGGTTTGGGTCAAAACTTTCGTTTGCCCACATAACCGTAACTAAATTTTCTGTTTCGGATAAGTTAATAATATTATGAGTATACCCCGGAAGCATATGTACCGCCTCGATTTTGTTACCGCTTACTTCAAAATCAAGCACCTCATCTGTACCGATTTTCCGCTCCCTGATAAGTCCGTGACCTGAAACTACTATAAAAAATTCCCATTTCGTATTATGCCAATGCTGACCTTTGGTAATTCCGGGTTTTGAGATGTTTACCGAAAACTGTCC
>JAFZNF010000072.1 GCA_017553025.1 Clostridia bacterium
ACTAAGGAAATGTATGCGCAGGGCATATATACAGGGCTTCCTGAGGAGATACAGCTAAAAATGCTGAGAACTATAAAAGGTCTTGAAAATGTGGAGATAATGCGTCCTGCATATGCTATAGAATATGACTGCTGCGATTCAACTCAGCTTTTTGCCACTTTAGAGTTCAAGGAATATCACGGACTCTACGGCGCAGGACAGTTTAACGGTACGAGCGGATACGAGGAGGCTGCCGCCCAGGGACTTGTTGCAGGAATAAACGCAGCACTTAAATTAAAGGGGGAAGAGCCGCTTGTATTAAAGCGCAGCGACGGGTATATAGGGACTTTAATAGACGATTTGGTAACCAAAGGCACAAATGAGCCGTACAGAATGATGACTTCAAGAAGCGAATACAGGCTCCTGCTCCGTCAGGATAATGCAGACGAGCGCTTAACGCCTTTCGGATACAGAGTAGGACTTATTTCGGAAGAAAGGTATGCAAAATTCTTAGAGAAACAGGGAATGATAGAACAAGAGATAAAGCGCCTTTCAGATACAGCGGTGTCGCCCGATACAATAAATCCCATTTTTGAAAAATGCGGAACCTCCGCGACACTTGCAGGGATAAAACTATGTGATGCACTAAAGCGTCCGCAGGTCACATATGCGGATTTGACAGAAATTGATATAAAGCGTCCGCCTCTTCCCGATTCGGTGTGTGAGGAGGCGGAAATACGCATAAAATACGAGGGTTATATAAAGAGGCAAAAAGAGCAGGTAGAGCAGTTTGCAAAAATGGAAAAAAGAATTCTTCCTGAGAATACCGACTATTCAAAAATTCACGGACTGCGTCTTGAGGCACGGCAAAAGCTCAATAAAATAAAGCCAAAATCTATCGGTCAGGCGTCACGCATTTCAGGCGTTTCGCCGAGTGATGTTTCGGTGCTTTTGATTTGGCTGGAGAGTCAGAAAAAATAATGGAAAGGGTGCTAAAAAGTGCTTTTTAACTCGTTCAACTTTTTAATATTTTTTCCTGCGGTAACGCTTGTGTACTTCCTTGTGCCGCAAAAAATAAAGTATTTGTGGCTGCTTGCGGCAAGCTATTACTTTTATATGTGCTGGAATCCAAAATATGCCGTTCTCATTTTAGCGTCAACGGTCATAACCTTTTTAAGCGGAACGGTAATTGCGGGTGCAAAAACAAAAGCAGCGAAAAAATGGGCAGTTTTTGTGAGTTTTTTCTTAAATCTTGCCATACTTTTTGCATTCAAATACTTCTATTTTGCATTAGATAACTTCAACTTTTTAAGAGCATTTTTGAAGTTGCCTGCATATGCACCGAGATTTGATATAGTACTGCCTGTAGGCATATCCTTTTACACATTTCAGGCGCTTTCCTATACGGTAGATGTGTATAGAGGCGACGTTTTGCCCGAGAAAAATTTCTTTAAGTATGCACTTTTTGTATCCTTTTTCCCACAACTTGTGGCAGGACCTATTGAGCGGTCGAAAAATCTGCTCTCACAGGTAAATGAGGAGCACCATTTTGATTATTTAAGAGTAAGACGTGGACTCTTTATAATGCTTTGGGGATATTTTCTAAAGCTTGTGATTGCTGACAGAGCGGCAATTTTGGTAAATACGGTATATGATAATATTTCGGCATTTAATGGTGCACATATTACCCTTGCAACTGTATGTTTTGCGGTACAGATTTACTGCGATTTTGCGTCTTATTCACTAATTGCAATAGGCAGTGCTGAAGTTATGGGCTTTCGGCTTATGCAAAACTTTAAAAGACCGTATTTTGCCACATCAATAGCAGATTTTTGGCGCAGGTGGCATAGATCTCTTTCGACGTGGTTTCGCGATTATCTGTATATTCCGCTTGGCGGAAACAGAAAGGGAAGAATACGTAAATATGTAAACCTTATGATTGTGTTTTTGGTAAGCGGATTGTGGCACGGCGCAAGCTGGCATTTTGTGGCTTGGGGCGCAATACACGGATTATATCAGGTCATTGAGGGAATAACCAAAGGTATACGGACAAGTATACTCAAATTTATGCATATAAATGCCGACAATTTCGTTTATGTGCGGTTTAAACGTATAGCGGTGTTCGTTTTGGTATGCTTTGCGTGGATATTTTTCAGAAGTCCCGATATGGCGTCGTCGCTATTTGCGGTAAGACGTATTTTCACAGATTTTGGGAACATTAATTTTGCAAAAATGTCTGAATTTGGAACAGATACACCGAATACGGTTGTACTTGCCTGTGCTGTTTTGGTACTTTTTGCGGCAAGCCTTCTGGCAAATAAAAACAATGAGCTGGTTATTGAATTTGAGAAAAAGAATTTCCCGCTAAGGTGGACAGTTTATCTGCTTTTAATATTTGCGGTGCTTATATTCGGTGTTTACGGGCCCGGATTTGAGGCAAGCCAGTTTATATATTTTCAGTTTTAGGAGGACGGGGTAATGAAAACGGCAAAAAGAATTATGTCAATAGCTGTGTTTTTGACGGTATTTTTTATGCTGTTTTCTTTGTGCGACCGAATTCTTTCACGAAAGGAAACGGAGGGCTGGTGGAATGTTACTGCAAAAATTGACGGCTTTTATAACAGTCCCAAAGATGAATATGATGTGATGTTTTTTGGCTCGTCAAATACGTATTGCAGTTTTAACCCGCTTGTAGTATGGAAAGAAACTGGAGTAAAGAGCTATGTTTTTGCAACACAACAGCAACCTTTGTGGGCAACCTATTACTATATGAAAGATGCATTTAAGCGCCAAAGTCCCGATGTTGCTGTGCTTGATGTTTTAATGCTGTCTAAAAATGATGAATATTATGATGACGGAGTGAACTATACATTTTGTGACAATATGCCGCTTAGCAGTGATAAGATAAAACTTGCATATGTTTCTGCGCCAGAGGGCAGACGTCTTGGTCTTGTGGTCAGATTTTTGAAGTATCACTCAAGATGGAATGAGCTTACCAAAGAGGATTTTGAGTATCGAAGAAGTGATATGTCCGACTATTCCAAGGGTTTTTATGTGCTTACGTCGGTAAGTAATAAAGCAGAGCATATGGACTTAACAAATGTAACGGACAGCACACCTTTAAGTGACAAAAATATGGAATATCTTTATAAAATAATAGAGCTTTGTAAAAAGAAGAATGTTCGTCTTATGCTTGTTAAGGCGCCGTCAAACAGCACTGAGGAGGAAAAAAGATACTATAACACTGCCCGGGAAATTGCAGAAGAAAACGGCGTGGAATTTACGGATTATAATATGCTGTACAGCGAAATAGGACTTGATATGAAAACGGACTTTTTCGATGAACGGCATCTCAACATTTACGGTGCGGAAAAGTTTACAAAGTATTTTGTTGAAACTACAGATTATTTTGAGAATAAGACGTGCCAAGATACGGACTGGCAGGACGATTATGAAATATATGTAAGCGAAAGGGATAAAAAATCATAAAAAAGTGTTGACAATGGGACGTTTTTTTGCTATAATAAAACCCGTCGCAAGAAATGGAGAGCTGTCTGAGCGGTCGAAAGAGCCGGTCTTGAAAACCGGTGATGTGAAAGCATCCGTGGGTTCGAATCCCACGCTCTCCTCCAAAAATTGAATAAATGAGTATGTGAAATAAAAGTGTTGCCTCGGCAGTAACACTTTTTATCACACTTTTACGGAGAAGTACTCAAGAGGCCGAAG